>JBNKDB010000492.1:0-2571 GCA_050288045.1 Anaerolineales bacterium
TTCACGCCACTGCACTTTTTGCCCGTAACGCAGCATGCCCAGGCGGAAAGCACGCGATGCCACCCACACCGCACCTACTGCGGATAAGGCCAGGACAATGATACTGGTCACAACCTGCCAGACCGGCACCACCCCAAACCCAACCCGCAGCGAAATTGCCGCCGGAGCCGTGAAAGGAATCAGGCTGAGCGCAATCGCCAACGGGCTATTCGGGCTTTGGATCAACAGCGCGGCCAGCCAGTAAGGAATCCAGACCGGCAGCAAGAAAAGCCCGGTGGATTGCTGCGCTTCCTGTACTTCGGATACGGTTGAACCCAGTGCTACCATCAAGGAGGCAATGGTGATAAAGGAAAGCAGCAGCACGGACAACATGGTGACAGCAGAGTAAGCGTCAATCGAAAGTTCCTGCAGCCAGGTCAGGCCCAGCAGATTGGTACCGATCACGATCGCAGCGATGGTGAACAACGCCCAGGCAGCCACCTGCGTGATCGCAATCCCGGCAATGCCCAGCACCTTGCCGCCAATCAACTGGCTGGGCGAGATCGAGGTGACCAGCACTTCGATGGTGCGGTTCTCTTTTTCTTCGGCAACAGCCTGCATCAGGTAACCGGAACTGGACATGATCAGGATCAGGAAACCAAAACCAGCGATCATCGGCAGCAGCGAGTTGAACCAGGTATAGTCCGAAACCTCGCGGCTGGCATCCACAGTACGGATCACCAGGTTGTCACCATCGGCGATGCGGGCAGCGATCTGCGGTGGTTGTCCGGCCAGCAGGTTGACCCGCAAAAAGTCACGAAATTCACCGGTGGCGTTGTCGCCCGGTTCAGCGATGTAAATCAGTTCGACCTGGTTGCTCTCCAGGTAGTCGGCAGCCAGCACGTAAAAAGCCTGGATATCTTCATTTTCCAGGGCAGCCCGCGCGGCGGCCTCATCCGGGTACGCGATCATTTCGACCGGCTTGTCGAACTGATCAACCGGGAGTTGCGTGGGATTTGCCAACAGCCCGGAGTGATCGACATAGCCAATTGGGTCGCGATTGACAAACGTAGATGCCGTCAGCACCCCTACCCCAATCACCAGCGTCAGGATGATCGGCACGCTCAATAAAGCAAAGATGAAGCGTTTCTTGAGCACATGCCGTTTGTATTCGTATACGGCAACTTGCCAGATCTTTGTCATGAGGCGTTTCCTTCTTCTACCACGCGGATGAAGATCTCGTCCAGACGCGGTACGGCGATTTCGAATTTTTCCAGGGTAACGTTGCGAGAGACCAGCGCCTGCAAGATGTCTTGCGGGGCGATGCCATCGGCCAGCATCAGGCGAGTTTCGCCGTTGTGCTGTTCGACTGAGCCGATGCCATCCAACTGCGGCAATTCATCGCGCGCCTGCACGACCACAGCATTGCCCGAATAGCGCCGGCGGATTTCGTCCAAGTCACCATACAGCACGTCCTGGCCGTCGTCGATCAGCAGAATGCGGTCGCAGAGTTCCTCCACCTGGTGCATCTGGTGTGTGCACATGATGATCGTGGTCCCCTGGGCGCGCAGCTCGCGCATCAGATCCTTGACCATCTGGGTATTGACCGGGTCCAGGGCAGTGAACGGCTCGTCGATGATGATCAACTGTGGATCGTGCATGATCGTAGCAATGATCTGCGCTTTCTGCTGCATCCCTTTGCTCAGTTCCTTGACCTTGCTCTTTTTATGTGTAGCGAGATCGAACTGCTTCAGATATTTATCGACGCGCGTCTGCGCCTCGGCCGTGGATAGTCCCTTGAGCGTACCCAGGTAGACCAGGCAGCGATCCAGGGGAATATCCTGGTACAGGCCGCGTTCTTCCGGCATGTAACCAATCAGTTCCTTCTTTTCGGGTGACATCGGCCCACCCAGGATTGAAACCGTTCCGCTGTCGGCCTTGAAGATATCCAGCATGATGCGGATGGTAGTGGTCTTTCCAGCACCATTAGGGCCGAGCAGGCCAAAGATTTCGCCGCCTTCCACACTGAACGAGACACCGTCCACAGCGTGGTTCGCGCCGAATGATTTGTGAATTTCGTTGACTTCAACAGTAGGCATAGTTTTTCCTCTTACGTTAAAATTGTATTATTGTATCAATGTATGATTGTGCGATTGTATCATTGTATATATAGCATGTCAAGAGCGAACAGCCATATTTCCTGCTACCCTGCCTCCCAAAATCAGATATATCTTATCAGGTTTTCTAAAAGAACGACACTTTCCCCACTACAACAGCAAAACACAAATCGAATCAAGTCAAGGCGCGAGTATAATAATTCGTAAATTCTACGCCAGGAGGAGAGATGCGCTCCGTTTGTGTTTACTGTGGTTCTTCCGACATCAGCGATGCAGTCTACCTGCAAGCCGCCCGATATACCGGGGAAGTGATTGCTAAAGCCGGACTACGCCTGATCTATGGCGGCGGCAGCACCGGGTTAATGGGCGCTGTGGCCGATGCCGTGCTTAAGGCCGGGGGAACAGTGACCGGTGTGATCACCGAGCAGTTCGACACGCCAGAACTCGCCCACATGGAACTGACCGAGATGATCGT
>JBNKDB010000493.1:0-10723 GCA_050288045.1 Anaerolineales bacterium
CTAGCCACACCTCGTCACATCCAGATATATACCAACCAGCATGCTTTTGAACAAGATGGCGGGGTGGCAGGTGGAGATTACAATCCTCGACGTGAAAGTATTCAATTGGTAATGACTAGGTTGTTTGAAGGATTTCTAGGAGAGATGCCTGGAGTTTGCCCTTTCCTACATGAGTTGGGTCATATGCTAGATCATTTTGATATAAGTAGTGGCAAGATGGGACGAAGCGAAGGATTGCTGCCTGGTTTGAGTTCTAAAGATGGTACTGTTTTTAATTCTCGAGCGAGGCATTTGTTTGTAACAGGTAAACGCCTCGAACTGGAGCGTTATATTGTTCGTTGTCAAGGAAAATCGAAATTGAGAGACAAATTACCAATTGGACACCCCTATGTTTTTCAAAATGATGGCGAATTCATAGCCGGATACTTCGAAATGTTCTTCCGTAATCCGAATTATTTTGCTCGCCAGAACCAAGATTTGTACTTGGCTTTTGTGGAACTATTTGGCTATGATCCACGAAATGCTTGGAAGCGAGACTTCCCCTTTTATGTAAATGAGAATCGTCGTTTCTATCTTAGCCGAGAGAGACCGAGGAAGCCAAACTTATCCGTACCGAGTCAATGATTGTTTTTTAGGGGGATACACTGCCGAAGCGCGCCGTTAAATAAAAAAGGACGGCAAGTTTGCCGTCCTGACTGAATTCTCAACGATCACACAGCGCTTTATTTCGCTCCAGCCGCATACTGGCAAAGTTGTTTGGATAGGCATACAATTGGCTTGTGCATGGTACTTCCTCCGGATTTTTGGTTGTCGCAAACCTCATTATCCTGGATTTCGAAGTCCATGCTTTCTTGAAATAAAACTTTTCACAATATTGACGGTTGAGATAATGAACTCAAGTATAATTTAGGATAGGTACAAGTGTACCGAGGAAACCGTTTGATAGAAAATAGATTTCGAATCCCGATTAACCAACGATGAGAGAAGCTATGGATGAAATGTTGAAAAATCAGGAAATGATGAGTGAAATACTTAAAGAATTAATGGAATTCAGTTCCGACAGTATTTATGTAAAGGATCGGGAACATCGTTTTGTAATGAGCAATAAAACGGTAATCCAGAATATGGGGTTAAAGTCACTTGACGAGAATCTGGGAAAAACTGATGAAGATTATTTTGGAAAAGAGTTCTTTGAGCAAACAAAAAAGGATGAGGAAGATTTATTCAAGAGTGGAGAACCCCTCCTGGGTTTGATAGAACATAGACAGATAGATGGGGAAGATAATTGGACAATCACAGACAAAATCCCGCTAAAGGATGGTGAAGGGAATGTGATCGGCCTGGTGGGGATCACCAAGGATATCAGTGCTCAGAAGAAGGTAGAGCAGTTGATGGATATAGTGCTGGAAGGGCGGAATATGCTCCGGATAATCATCGATAATATCCCTGACTTGATTTATTCCAAGGATATGGAGGGACGCAAAACTGTTGCAAACATCGCTGATCTCGAAGCCTCAGGCAAAAAAGATTGGAACGAGCTGATTGGAAAAACAGACTTTGATTTCTATCCGAAAGAGATAGCGGACCAGTTTTGGGAAGACGATCAACGTGTTCTGAAAAAGGGAGAAGTTATCCGAAACCGGGAAGAGCCTAGCAGAGATAATTTAGGGAATCCGATTGTTTTACTCACTACAAAAGTTCCAATAAAAAATAATAATGGAGAAATTATTGGTCTGGTGGGGATTGGCCGTGACATTACAGAACGGAAAAAGGCGGAGGAGGAGCTGAATGAAGCCCGGAGAGAGGCCGAGGCAGCTGCCCAGGCAAAATCGGAATTCCTGGCGAATATGAGCCACGAGATCCGTACTCCTTTGAATGCAATCTATGGAATGACCGGTTTGATGCTGGATACACCCTTAAGCCATGAGCAGGAAGACTTTATTAATACTATCCGAGATGCCAGTGACACACTGCTGTCGGTAATCAATGACATCCTTGATTTTTCTAAGATAGAGGCAGGAAAATTAGAGCTTGAAGAACAGCCATTTTACCTGCGCAGCTGTATAGAAGGGTCACTGGATTTGTTAGCAGAAAAAGCAGCTAAAAAAATGCTGGACCTTGTTTACCAGATTGGGGATAATGTTCCTCCCGTTGTGATTGGAGATGTTACGCGTTTGCGTCAGGTTCTGGTTAATCTAATCAATAACTCAATAAAATTTACAGAAACTGGTGAAATCGTCGTCAATGTTGAAGCAGTGCGGTTAGATAATCATAACTACGAATTGCAATTCAGCGTTCGGGATACTGGAATAGGAATTCCGCCGGAAAGAATGGATAGGTTATTCAAGAGCTTCAGCCAGGTGGATAGTTCTACTACACGTAAATATGGAGGTACTGGGCTAGGGCTGGCAATCTCTAAACAGCTGGTTGATAAAATGAAAGGGCGCATCTGGGTGGAGAGTGAAGTGGGGGTTGGCTCAATCTTCCATTTCACTATTGTTGTGGATGTTGATCCAGATGCGAAACCGCTGACAGCCTGGGAAACTCAGCCCGAACTGGAAGGGAAGCACATCCTCATTGTGGACGATAACGCCACCAACCGACTGATTCTGGTGAAGCAGACCGAATCGTGGGGGATGATTCCCTTGGCGGTGGAATCCGGCCCGGAGGCGCTCCACCTGCTTGAAAACGGACAAATATTTGATGTTGCCATTCTGGATATGCAAATGCCTCTGATGGATGGCTTTACTCTGGCGAAGAAGATTGAAGAAATGGGGTATAAAGATGGATTGCCCATGATTATCCTCAGTTCCATCTTGCGCACCAAGGCCAGAGATGATGACGCCAAAATAGCTGCATTTTTGAGTAAACCTATTAAGACCTTCAATCTCTTTAATGTATTGATCGAAACCATAGGGCATGCAGAAAATATTGCCCAAGGTCAGGAGCCAAAGCGCAGTGGTGCAGTAAATGCCCATATGGGGGATGAACATCCTTTACGAATCCTTCTGGCAGAGGATAATATCGTCAACCAGAAAGTCGCCTTGAAGATTTTAGAAAGAATGGGCTATCGGGCTGATCTGGCTGCAAATGGGAAAGAGGTAATTGAAGCCCTAAAACGCCAGAGTTATGACGTGGTGTTGATGGATATTCAGATGCCGGAGATGGACGGGGTCGAAGCTACGCATATCATCCACGTCCGTTGGCCGGAGAGCCGACAGCCACATATCATCGCCATGACCGCTCACGCGCTGGATGGGGACCGTGAGAAATATCTGGCAAAAGGGATGGATGATTACGTCAGCAAACCGGTGCGGGTAGAAGAATTGGAGAAGGCGCTGGGAAAAGCAAGACGTCTTTCAGATAAATAGGGGAGGGATCACCCTTCTCTTCTTTTTGCATTTTGATTAAAAATGGGGAATTTATTATGAATTTCCTGAAATTAGATTTCCTATCCCTCGGTTAAATAAAAAGGACGGCAAGTTTGCCGTCCTGACTGAATTCTCAACGATCACACAGCGCTTTATTTCGCTCCAGCCGCAGCAACCACAGCAGCAAAAGCTTCCGGGTCGCGCACGGCCATGTCGGCCAGCATCTTGCGGTTGAGCTTGATGTTGGTGACCTTCATGGCGTGGATCAGGCGGCTGTAAGTGGTCCCGTTCAAGCGCGCCGCAGCATTGATGCGGGCGATCCACAAACGGCGCAGATCGCGCCGGCGGGTGCGGCGGTCGCGGTACGAGTACCACAAACTTTTCATCATCGCTTCATTTGCGCGACGATAAAGCTTGGATTTGGTTCCATACTGACCTTTGGTCAGCTTCAATACTTTCTTATGTTTCTGACGGCGGACAACGCCAGTCTTTACACGTGCCATTGTTTACCTCCTGCGCGCCCCAGGGCGTCGACAACGCTGCATAAAACCGGTTGCCTGTTGCGTACACCCAGCGGCCGCAATAGATATGCGGATAAGATTATTTTGCAGTGCGCGCGTTCGGGTTGGCCTTATATTTGCTCATATAAGGAGCCAGCCGGCGAATGCGTTTCTGGTAGCTTTTGCCCTTCACCGGGATCATTTCACTGAACAGTTGTTTCGTGCGCTTGGAGGTGCGGCGGCGCAAGTGGCCCTTCCCACCTTTGGTGCGCATAACTTTACCTGATCCGGTGACGCGAAAGCGCTTCGCAGTTGCTTTGTGGGTCTTGAGTTTGTATTTACCTTTAGTTTGCTTACGAGGCATGATTGTTTCCTCTTTCACACAAATTCCGCGGACTGAATCAACCGCGGAAGAATAACTTATTTCTCTTCGAGAATTCAGTTGCTAAATTAAATTGTCGTACTATTTTTTATCCATGCCTTGCGGTGCCAGCACCATCAGCATGGTTCGCCCTTCAAAGGCCGGCGATTGCTCGATCACGGCGATGTCCTCGAGTTCTGAGGCAATCGATTTCAAGTCATCCAACGCGATTTCGGGGTAGTCGCGTTCGCGGCCGCGGAAGCGGATACGCACTTTGACTTTCTTGCCTTCTTCCAACCAGCGGCGGGCGTCACGTACTTTGAAACCGCGGTGGTGCTCGGAGGTCTTCGGGCGCAGGCGAATTTCTTTGATCTCGACTTTCTTCTGCGCTTTGCGAGCTTCTCGTTCTTTCTTGGTCTTTTCGTAGAGGAATTTGCCAAAATCCATTACCCGGCAAACGGGCGGATCGGCGTTGGGGGCAACCTCTACCAGATCGAGACCGGCCTCTTCGGCTATTTGGCGAGCTTCCTGGACAGAAACAACCCCGCGGTTTCCTCCATCGGCATCGATCAGCCGGACGTTCTTCGATCGAATTCCTTCGTTTACTCGATATTCAGATGCGCTTATTGCTAACTCCTCTTCTCAGATAACCTTAAATAATATGTACGACCTCCTTAGAAAGGCGCGTAGCATCATACCATAAATTCGGCCGAATCGTCAACGGTGATTTAGCCAAACAGCGTGTGCACCTTTCGGAGGTCGGTTTTCCTACATTAGATCTGCCATCAGCGCCAGGGGCAGGGCGGCGATGCCCACGATGCCCGGCCCGGTATGTACACCCAATACCGGTGAAATGCGCAGTACTTCCAACTTGGCAACGTTGAGGCGCTCCTGCACCATTGCGGCCAGTTCTTCGGCCTGCTCGGCGAATTTGCCGTGCAGCACACACACCCACAGTGGTTCGTCGCCATATGTTTTATCCAGGTATTCCTGGATCGTCTTGAGCGCCTTTTTCAGGGTGCGCGCTTTTCCAACCGTGCTGTACTTGCCGTCGGCCTTGTCGACATTGATGACCGGCTTGATGTTCAGCACCGAACTGGCCAGCGCCTGTACGCGCCCGATGCGCCCGCCGCGCTGCAAATATTCCAGCGTGTCCAGGGTGTAGATCACTTCGGTGGCGGCGCGGATGCGATCCAGCAGCTTGAGGATTTCTTCTTTGCTTTGCCCGGCTTTGGAGGCCAGGGCGGCAGCCAACACCTGGAAGCGTTCCCCACCGGAGAGCGTCATCGTGTCTACCATGGTGACGTTCTCCCCGGATTGTTTGGCGCCCTGCGAGGCAACGTTGAACGTGCCGGATAGGCCGGAAGAGATATGAATGGAAAGGATCTCTTCTCCTTTTTCGGCGACTTGCTTGTACAAACGCGCAAACGTATCTATCGAGGGCATGGCTGTGGTGGGGATGTTGGGGCGCATGGCTTTCAGCCGGTCGTAGAAGGAGTCTGGGGTGATGTCTTCGGACTGGACTTCTTCTTCAGGGAACTGGATCATCAACGGGGCGATGTTGATTTCCAATGCTTCGATTTCATCCAGGGGCAGATCAGCCGCGCTGTCGGTTACGATTTTCATTATGGTAGGGTCTCCTTGAAAAAATGACCACAGCGCTGGCCGTTTTGCTGTGGCTTTATTTTGGCATCAGGTGTTCGGTAAGCTTTCTGGAATTCTGGGAACTGATCGTTTGTATGTAGAATTTTTTCAACGGCTATAAACGGTCAGTCCCTTTGGTAAATGCCGTTGTAAGTAATTATCTTTTTTATATCTTTCGGGCATTTACTTAAACTGAGTTTTCCAGTTGTATTTCGGGGAATTCATTAACATTATACCCAGGATTACCTACTTTGCGTATATTTGCAGATTACGATTTTGTAAATATGAGCACTTTCTTATTAATTCTGCTGCCAACAGTCCTATAAATAAAGAAAACTGCCCTGATGCAATCCACCAGGGCAGTCGGTTTTTACTGATCTGAGATCAAGGGAATGCTTTTTGGTAAGCGGCAATAATGCGATCCATGGTCTGGTCGACTTCTTCATCGATCACCTGGCGCTCGGGGTTGGCATCGTACCAGGCCATGATCTCGCGGGCACCCTGCACGAAGGGGATGGTGGCAACGAAACCGGGCACGGCGCGTTTGATCTTGGTGTTGTCGAAGACCACACTGTGGGCTTTATCCCCCACCAATCCGGGGCCGTATTCTGGGGCATGGGCGGCGATGAAGTCGGAGGAGATGTGGACGGCGTTGAGCTCCACCCCGGCGGCGTCTGCCAGGATCTGGTAGATCTGGTTCCAACTGAGCAGTTCGTCGGAGGTGATCTGGTAGGTCTCGCCCAGGGCATGGGGGTTGCCCATCAGACCGACGAAGGCTTTGGCGAAATCTTTGTGATGGGTGAGCGCCCACAGCGAACTGCCGTCGCCGTGGATGATGACCGGCTTACCCTGGCGCAGGCGGGCGATGTCGGTGTAGCCGCCCATGTTGGGCAGTAAGGTCTTGTCGTAGGTGTGCGAGGGGCGCACGATGGTGATCGGGAAACCTTCCTCGCGGTAGGTCTTGGTGAGCAGTTCTTCGCAGGCGATCTTGTTGCGCGAGTATTCCCAATAGGGATTATGCAGCGGGGTCGACTCGGTGATCGGCAGCAGTGAGATCGGTTTCTGGTAGGCTGAGGCCGAACTGATGAAGATGTACTGTTTGGTGCGGCCCTTGAATAGGTCGATGTCGGTCTGGATGTGCTCGGGGGTGAAGGCGATCCAATCTACGACCACGTCGAAATTGTGCCCCTTGATGGCCTCACGCACACTTTCCGGGTCGCGGATGTCGCCGTGCAGCACCTGGGCGCCGGCGGGTGTAGGGCGGAAAGATTGGCCGCGGTTGAGCAGGTAGACCTGCATGCCGCGTTGGATGGCTAACGGCGCGCAGGCCGAACTGATGATACCGGTACCGCCAATGAAAAGCACTTTAATCATGTCGTCTCCTTGAAATGTGAAAGGCTGAATGCTGATAGGGCAATTTTATCCTATTCTCCGAAGAATGCCTGATCGTAAAAATCCACCAGTCGTTGAGCATACTCCTCGGGCCGGGCGGACGGGCCGCCGCCGTGACCTGCTTCGGGAATGTGCCAGTGTGCTTTTGGCTCTCCGGCTAGATCGTAAAATTGTTCCGCCATACGGCGTTCGAAATCGAACTCGGTAGTGGTCGAGATCAACCATAAAGGGCGCGGGGTGATCTGGGTGACCGCTTCAGTTAAAGGCTGTGGGGCGGATGCACCGGAGCGCAACTGCATCATGAGTACGAGTAACCCGGCATTGAAGTAGCTGATCGCTTCCGTGATCGATTGGGGCGGGACGGCATCCTGCTGAACCGTATAGCCGGGGCCGTCGGCACCCACTGCGGCGATGTCCGGGTTGCGGGCGGCCGCGGCAATCGCAATTTCGGCCCCGGTAGAACTGCCAAAGATGCCGATCTTGTTGGCGTCGACCTCTGGGCGCGCTTGCAAGTAAGCCAGCGCGGTGTCCACATCGGCAACATCCAACCAACCCCACGAACGCATGTCGCCTTCGCTTTCCCCGCTGGCGCGCTGGTCGTAGAACAGTACGCCGTAACCCTGGTTAGCCAGTGTTTCGGCATGCAACATCATGCCCAGCCGGTTGCCGCCGTAGCCATGCAGCAGGATTACCGCGGCGCGGTTCTGGGAGGGAATATACCAACCGACCAGTTCCAGGCCATCGGCAGTGGTCAGGGATACATCTTCGTAGTCGAAACCTTTATCCGCCGGGGTGATGCAGCAGACCGGGTATTGTGCCGGACGCGTGAAGACATAGGCATGTAGACCAATATAAGCCGTGTTGCCAATAATGAGGAAAGCGAGCAGACCAAAGCCGACCAGCTTGATCCAGTAGCGCCAGGTGCGCTCTTTGGTGATGTGTTTTTTGATGAGCATAGGCTATAAACCGAATTTTCCCATTGTGTTCTTGAAGGCCTCAAATCCAGTATACTGTTCGGCCTGCCAACCGCGGGCGCGTGCTGCGGTGACGTTCTTGAGCGAATCGTCCCAGAAGAACAGCGCTTCTGTTTCCAGCGCGAGTGTTTTCTCGATATGGGCATAAAAGGCAGGCGCGGGTTTTTGCGAGCCGATCTCACAGGAGAAAAAGAGCTGATCGAATAGGTCTTGAAAACCCATCTCGGTTTTCATGTATGCCGCCCGGTTGTGTTCCTGGCTGGTCGCCAGACAGCAGGTGATTCCTTGCTGGCGCAGGTCTTGAATTGCGCCCTTGAGGCGTTCGTCAACAATGTGCTCGGTTTGCAGCCAGGTCTGGATAAAATCTTCGAGCGAGCTTTCCCAGCCCCATTCCGCCAGGTAAGCGGGCAGCACGTCCCGGAGGCTGGCCTTGCCCACCAGGCAATCGTTGAACACGCTGCTGAAGAAGCCGCGCGTCATTTGTGGGGAAATCCCATGTTGTTGAGCGAGGTGTCTGGCGAATTGCAGTTGTGGGTTGACGATGACCCCATCTGCATCGAAACACACTACCTGGATGGTCACGTCGGCTTTCCTGATTACTGTTCGCTTAGTGCCAGCTTGGCGGCCAGCCCGGCGATGATCAGCGCGAAGGAACGCTGCATGCGCCGCAGCGCTTTGGGCGATTGGATCAGGGTTTTGCTGATCGCACTGGCTAAGATACCGTAGGCGGCAAAGATCACCAGCGTCATACCCATAAAGATAGCGCTCAGTCCAACCATCTGTGCGGTGACCGATCCGGCGGCCGGGGAGACGAACAGCGGCAGGAAGGCGAAAAAGAAGAGCGTCAGTTTGGGGTTGAGGATGTTGATCAAGATGCCTTTGAGGGCGATCTGCCCGGCGTTGCGTTTGGGCTGGTCGCGGTCCAGCTTGAGCGAGCCGGTATCTCGCCACATACCCCAGGCCAGGTAGAGCAGGTACAGCGCCCCGGCAAATTTAATCATCGTAAAGGCGCGCGCACTCATGTGCATGATAGCGGATAGGCCCAGGATGCTGGCGGTCAGGTGTGGGATGATGCCCGCCGTGCAGCCCAGCGCGGCCGCCAGGCTGGCTTTCCAACGGTGCACCAGCCCGGTCGAAATCGTGTAGATCACACCCGTGCCCGGCACGAGCACAACGGCTAATGAGGTAAGTAGAAATTCTGCGCTCAACATGTTTAGCTCCAATTTATGATTCCTGGTTTGATATTTTCAGCATTATAGATGACTTTGGACGCGTTGGGTGAACAAACCGGTTGTTGAATGGATAATTAAGGAAGAATGCGAGCAGTTATAGGACGTTCGGAAAAAGATGATGAAAGCATGTCATGTTTTTACGGTTGAACTCCCCCTGCAGTGTTCCATTCAAGTTGGCAGCAACAGAGCAGTCTGTAGAGTTTATCAATGCTATACTAGATAACGATGTCATCTTTTGTATATAAACTTCTCAAAAACCGGGGATTGGTCTTTTACCTCCTTTTCATAGGTTACCTGATCACAATCCATCCGGGCCTGATTGAGCGCTTGTCTGAAGCCTCATTGTCTAGCCCTGATCCGCTTTTTGGCTGGATTTTCTTGCTGCTCCCTCTTTTCGAGTTGGTTGGATTCTGGCTCAAGTACCCCTTATTGGCCTACTACGCCCGCAATTATCCGCAAAAATTCTCCAACTGGACCATTTTGATGATAATCTTTTTGCCTATTTTGCACCTGGGGATGTCGGCATTCTTGTTTATCATCGGAACACAAATTGCAGGTCTTCAGCCCAAGGAGAACGCCCCCTGGTATTGGCAGTTGCTTTACGTGATTGGTTTCTTCCTGGTTATCATCAAGGATGCAGGCATTCTGCTCATGACCTTTTCTTTTGGGGGAATGAAATGGACTGCCAGGCAACAGTATCCGCCAGACGTTCTGTTCTTAAAGCGACTGCGCAAGGGTATTCAGGAAGTCCAGCTTAGACATCTTTTAGAAGATGCTCTTGGAGATGTTTTTCTGCTGATCTTTTCATCGCTGGGCTACACGGCCTTGTGGGAATATATGGGGATGTCGTCCCCCTTTTATACCCATGTTGGATTTTGGGAGTATATCTTTCAATTACTCGGTGCTTTGATTTATTTTATGATGGTAATTCCTCCGCTTCAGGCTGTGTACTTATTGCAAGGTACGTTCGTGAGAACCACAAAAAGACAAAAACTTTGGTCTGGGTTCCAATTTGTGCTGACCTTGGTAGCGGCTTTCCTGTCTATCGCTAGAAGTTGAAGAAAGTTCCGCTTATAAAAAGAAAAGAGCCGCACACGCGGCTCTTTTGATCTGTGGGGAAAGCTTATTTATCCGGCGTAGCTCCAGCCCAGGTCGGGCAGGTTGAGGGTTTCACCGGCGTCACCGGGCTTGTTCACGCCCGCGCCGACCACCTCACCGAGGATGATGTCGTGGTCACCGCCGGTGTCCA
>JBNKDB010000494.1:0-6971 GCA_050288045.1 Anaerolineales bacterium
GGTGCCCTGGTTGACCTCATAGGTCTTTTCCTGGCCGGTGTCATAGCGCACGCGTACCTGCAAGACCGGTGTGCCGGGGCGTGCCTTACCGACCGGACAAATCGTGGTGCCCATATAGACGTACGAATTGGTCGACTCGAGCACCTGCACGGCCAGGATGGAGTTCATTACTGCGGCGGCGCCCAATGCAGGGGTAAGCGCGTTCTTATCCAGCAGCACACGACTGACGCCGGTGGGCTGGATGGCATCCAGGATCATCAACATGCTCTGTGCCAGGCTGGGGGCACGCGCGATCACGTTGCCTCCCACCAGGATGAAGTTGAACCAGGGGATGGTGTCAGCCGCCTGTGGGCGTTCGATGTCTTTCGGGAAACTGCTGTCCGATTGTTTCAGCGCGTAGCGCACGGCTTCGCGCGCCACAGCTTGCTCGATGGCGAGGTCTTCTTCCGTGGCGGGCAGGGTAGCCGGATACAGGCGCTTATTGTATAGGTAATCGAGCACGTAGGTTTCCGGGACGCGCGGCGCAATCCAGCGGTAGATCTGGTCGAGCTTGGAGTTGTTGAGAATGCCGGTCAGGCCTTCCCCGACGCCCATTTGAGGATAGACGTTGAGTTTGAGTTTGCGGGCAAAAGCTGCGGCAACGGTCGTGGAAGAAGCGCCCACATCCACGCCCAGCACGGCGTCATCGGATACGGAACTCAGGAAGCGGATGATGCGCCCGAAAGCTGCCGAGGTTGGCATCAAGTTGCCGCCTGCCCAGATGTCCAACTCTTCGACGCCCATGATGCGCTTGGTGTGGACGTGCTTGAACATTTGCGCCAACTCGTATTCGGCTGGGCCAATCTGCTCGACCTTCAAATCCGGGCGCACGTTGGAAGCGATGCGTACCGTGGTCAGCGGCTGCAAGAAATTGGTCACGTTTTCGGTCAGGTCGGAATTGCCCACGTAGAGCACTTCCGGGCGGTTGCTTTTCGGTAGTAAATACAGCGCCATACCGATGGCGTTGACCAGCTTGAGCACCGAGCGGCTGGCCCCGTCGTTGGTGCCGCCGGAAATGATGATCGCGTCCGGGCGTAGGCGCAGGATAGCATCGACCTGCTCCTCGACCTTGCGGCGGTCGTTCAGGCCGATGGTTTCAATCATCTGAGTGTAGCTGGTCTGCACCAGGTGGCGCACGCTTTCCAGGGAGACGTTTTCCAGCAAGCCAACGCCGACGACTTTGAGGGGGGCACCGGCCGAGAAGGTGGTTGCCACCTGGTCGACTCCGGCGCCATCATCGGTGCTGGGCGCGATCAGGCGTTCGTCGGCCCCCACCAGCAGGCGGCCGGAAATTTCGCGCAGTTGGTCGAGCGCAAAACGTACGCCTTCGCTGGTGTCGTACATCGGTGCACCGGCCGTTGTGCGGGCGTTGCCTGCTGCCAGGAAGCGATAGCGCCCCTCGACCGAATCGAACAGCAGGGCACGGGTGTTGACCGCACCGACGTCGACGGCCAGGAGGGTATCAGCATCGATCAAAGAAGTATTCGTCATCGCTTATCCTGCTAACAACAATTGACTGATGAAATCCCAGATGAAATAGAGCCGGTCTACCAAAGCCAGGATGGAAGCGGACAATACACCGGCGAAAACTACGCCGAATGAAGTCACAATAAATACCTTGCCCAACATCCCGATCCACTCGATCACCTGGTTGCGCTTGGGAATCTGGTTGGGGATGCTCTTGGCCCCGAAGTGGAAATAGATCAGCGTGGTTACTGTACCGACTACGACGATCCCGGCTGAGAGGAAATTACCGAAGAAGTCTTGCTGCACGCTGGAGGCACCTACATTGGTCGCCAATGGGAAGATCGTGCCCAGTACAGCCCCGCCGACCGCGGTGGCCGCGCCCACACCGACCAACAGGGCGGTGCTTGGGTTGCCGAGCGGGGCCAGACGCGGGGAGATCTTGGCCAGCAGCAGCACGATAAAGGCCATCGCTACGCCCAATTCGATCATCGCACCGCTTTGGTACATGATCAGCAAGTTGGGTAGCAGCACGTCCTTGATGGCGATGGCGCAGGCGTACCCGGCCGCTGCGCCAATGAAAATGTGCAGCGCCAAGCGGGTGAAGGGGTTGTCGCCCAGCGCGTAGAACAGCACCAGCAGGGTAAAGACCACCGCCAGGACGCCACCAATCGTGTCTAGAATAGGTAAGTCAGCCATAGCTATGTGTTTCGTTCCCTCAAGCGGGTGATGAAGAACTGGATCAAACTGTACGCACCGCCTGCGATAATGACGAGCAAAGTCATCGAAACGCCAGTGCTGTATGGATTCCAGTATTTGCGGGCAATATGGAAACTGGAACTTTGTTCGTAGACCGCACCACCGGCGGCACCGATGATCAACCCATCGACCTGCTTGGGATCGGACTCGAAGTACGGGTACACCAGCGGTTCTGCCTGGGCGCTCACCACCATGTACAACGGCGTGCCATTCAAGCGGGGCTGGACCTGCTCGATCCAGGCCCGGGCGGTGTCGGCATCATCGGTGATCACCACGATCATGTGGAAGTAGTTCAAATCGTTGACCGTGCCGAAGCCGGGCAAATTCGGGCTAACGTTCAGGGCAGGCAAGGCATCAATTGGATTTTGTGCCAGCAACTGCAAACCGGCCGTCCCTCCGGCCAGATAGCCCAGGTCGGTGGACAACTGCTCTAGCTGGGCGGCATGGTTGTGCTGTGCATCCGTTTGGGTATCGCTAAAGAAGCGCCGCGCCAGACCGGAACCAGTTGGTTCAGTTGACATGTAGGCCAATTTGGCGTTTTTGCGTAATAAATGATCGACCATCCCCGATGCGGCCGCGCTCATTTCGCCGTAGAGGCCGGGTTGATAATCGAAAGCGATCAAGATATTTGCCTCGGTTGGGAGCGATTCGATCCCAACCTGGATAGGCAGCGTACCACGTTGAATGATGATTTCGTTTTGAACGTTGGGCAGCGGGGCGGTCATCTTGCGGCCAACGACCGGGATCAGCACGGCAATAAAGAGCACCACGGTGATGATCCAACGCGTGATGCGTTGTGGCAGGCGGTTCTCAACGACCTTGACCGAGCGGGTTTCGCCTTCACTGGCAACCAACTGCTCGAGGATGCGGGCGTGGGAGAGTTGGCCTTCGTTGACGGCCAGCTTCATGGATAAGGTCGGCACTTTACCGAACTGCACGATATCCGGCTCGGCAGGGAGCACACCGCTCAATCCCGCTAATGGCCCGACGCTGACTTGCTCTCCAGTTTCATAAATACCGGCCTCGCCGCTGGGTGCAGCCGATTCGACCGGACGCATGGCTTGCAGCCAACTGGGGAGTTCGGCCGGGGACAGGCTGCTGTCGCCCTGGGGTAAACTTTCAGGCGTAGCTTGCTCGCCAGCAGACGCTTCCGCGCCGAGCCAGTCCGGCAATTCGGCTGGTTCGATATTCAGTTCTTCCACTGCCGGTTCGGCGGTGAATGCCGGGATCGAGCCACCCAGTTCGCCAACATCTTCTTCGCCACTACCCAGGTCGCTCTGGGCGCCTTGCAGGTCGGAAATCCAACTGGGGAGTTCCCCGGCTTCTTCGGGCAAATCTGGGTATTCTTCGTCCACGGCCGCCGCGGCGGCTTCAGCCTGGTTGGGGTCTAGATCGCTCATCCAGGATGGCAGCCCGCCAGTTCCTGGGGCGGCATCCTCATCCTCATCTCCAAAACTGGGTGGGGCTTCCCCGTGGGACGTTAATGTTGCCATCGGCTGGTCGTCATCGAAGACGTTCAACCAATCGTCATCTTCGACGTCTTTGATGTTCAGGCCGCTGGTCTTGGCCGCTTCGCCCATCCAGGCGGGGAGATCGTTGCCGCTTTCGGCTTCGGAAGTATCTTCTTCTACCAGATCGGCCAGCCAGTCCGGGGTTTCTGCTTGCAGCATGGCATCGATGTCTGCATCGGCGGCCAGTTCTGCTGCCGGGCTTGCTTCTACGTCTTCATCGGCCAATCCAGCCAGCCAACTGGTTGTGTCCTCGATCTGTCCACCGGCAGGTGGGGCAGCATCTGTCTCGGGCGGCGTCCATTCAGTTTCCTCGATTTCCCCGAGGGAGCCCGAATCGATTTGTTTCTCTTCTAACTGGGCCAGCCAGTCATCGGTATCGTCGTCACCGCCATCCCAGCCGGTCCATTCGCCTTCGATCTTCTGGCGTTGTACGGTGGAGAGCTTGTCTTCTTCGGTCTGGGAAGGGCCGGTATCGAATTCGACCCCCTTCTCGCCCAGGCTGGCCAGCCAATCGTCGGTGTCGTCTTCACTCGTGCCCCAACCGGTCCACTCACCGGCCGTCTTTTCTTCAGCTTTTCCAGCAGGGACATGGGCGGTGTCGCCTTCGTCTTCCAGGCCGCGCAGCCAGCCGGAGGTATCGTCCGGTTCGGCAGCGGCTTCGTCTTGCGCCTTCATCTGGCGAATGCGCTCGATATAATCGCTGGTTTCTTCATCCGCGCCCTGTGTGTATTGCTCGGATTGTTCGCGTTGGCGGATATCTTCCAACCAGGAGGGAATTTCGTCATCGCCACCCGTGTCTGCGCCGCTGACTGCCGGAGGTTGGTTATCGGCTTCCTGGGCGCGGATGCTGTTCAACCATTCGGGGACTTCTTCGCTAGCCGGAGTGGATGACGCTGATGGGGCAGATGAGGCGGCATCTGCATCGGAACCCAACCAGTCCGGCATATCTTCGGCCGTATCGGAAGCAAAAGGAGACGCGGGGCGTTCTTCCCCGGCTTGGAGCCAATCGGGGAGATCACCGGTTGAAGCGGTTGCGGCCGACCCTGAACCGGCTTCGGCCGCGTCTTCATCCATGCCTTGCAGCCAGTCGGGAAGTTCTTCTTCAGGGTCAGTCGGGTCTTGGAAAGCCATGATGCGTGTCAGTCGCTCTCTTTAGTAGGTCGATTAATTTCCGGTATAAGGTTGGTCTGCGCCGATCAGCGCCCGGATGCCGGTAGCTACCGTACCCAGGCCAACGCCGAGCAAAATACCACGTGCACCCGGTCCGGCCAGCAGTTTCACCAGGTCGCCGATGAAGGGAATGGGCACGCCAAAAACAGGGGCCATGCTTGCCAGGGCGACGATCACAATGCCGATGAATAGGATATTGTAGAAGTTCGGTCGCCGTTGCAGCAAGCGCACCAATGCATAAATCAGGCCGAAGGAAAGTACCGCCATCAGGCTGGTTTCCACCGGCATCTGGATGTAAGTAAAGATGATGTCTCCCCAACTGTCACTTATTAAGGTCAGCACGAAAGCGATGATCAGGGAGAGCAGTAGGAACAGGTTGTAAATACCGCGTCCGCCTGAACGTACTTTTTTCATGTGTACGGAAGCCAGGTTCAAGACGCCCAAGATCAATGCCGCCGCAGCGACAATGGTGGCAATTTTGAGCACCATGCCGCGCAGTGTGGGGATCGGCTCGATGGGCAGGAAATAGCCCAGCAGCACGATCAATCCAGGGACGATGGCGAACAAGGCGGAGAGGCGGATTTTTTTCACTAGAAGATCCCTAGGATGTTGGCGATGGTGGTGCCGATGATGATGATCACCAGCAGGTAGCGGATCAGGTCCTGGGCGTGCAAACTGGCAACGTGCAGCGGGCTGACATCCAGGTAGGCACCACCGGCATACAATTCTTCACCAATCAGGGGATCGTCGGCGGTGGCATACAGCACGGCTTGCCCGGTCAGGTTGTCGGAACCGGCCAGGGTATATGAATCCTTGCGTTCGGCGGTGACCGTAGTCAGGGCGATCTCTTCGCCAAAGCTCCCGGCCAGCACGTTGGCGGACACATCTTCATCCAGGATGATAGGGATCGTTCCGGCGGCGTATGAATACGGCGTCAGGCCGGTGGCCCGCCCCAGGCTGTGGTCGTAGTTGTCCAGCATGCCCAATGACTGGTAGGTGCCGCGCAACGTGTCTTGCGCCAGTAATGCCAGGGTGGCATCTCCGGCAGAAGCCACGGGGGGGTGGTCGCCGTCAGCGGCGGTGCGCGTGATCTTGCCCAACATGCTCAGGCCGACCAGGGCCGAAGCGCTGCGTGGGCCGATGATCGAGTTGCGCCCAATCGAAACGTGCACGCGGGTACCGTCCTCAACGGAAAGCTCAATGGCGCCGCCCAGGCGGTAGAAAGCGGGGATGTCGCGCAGGTTGTGGGTCTTCCGGCGGCTGTTGATCACGCGGAAAACGAGCATCAGCACAAAGAAAAGCGCGACGAAACCCAGTCCGAGATAGTTCATGCGTCTGCCTCCCGCAGGTAGCGGACGAAATCTTGCGTGTTCTGATCGTCTTCGAGGATCGTTGCCAGTGTGTGCAGCGAATGGGTAGGAATCAGGCCGCGTAAGACCGGCTGCCCAACGTAAACCAGTTGCGCACCGATGAAATTCAACGGGCCGGTGACCTCCAACAAGGTTGCCACGACTTCATCCAGTCCTAAATTTTGCAGTCGTGCAGCCCATTGCTGCCAGATTTTTCGTTCTTCAGTTATCATCATTGTTTAAATCACGCGCACAAATCTACCTCTCATTCACATCTTGGAGGAGATTTGCAATACCTGACCTATGGTAGCTAGATTTTATATCCGCATCTATGGCAGGTCAAGCGGATTTGCGCTTCATTATTATCGCGTGGGGTTGCAAGACGCTTGCCGGGGAATCGTTTGGTAAAAAATACTCCCCGTGTTTTGAAGGCACAAGGGAGTAAATCGTTCTGATAGTTTTCGGCGACTGGGGAAATTGCTTCGCAATTTCTTAAGAGAAATCTTCTGGATTTCTCCAAAGTCGCCAGCAACGATTACAATCTGTAATTTGCAATTTTTATCTTGTATCGCTACTCAACCTTTTCCGGCACACCGACGATATTGTAGCCAGCGTCGACGTAGAGCACTTCGCCGGTGGTCATGCGGGACATGTCGGAGGCCAGGAACACGGCGGCCTG
>JBNKDB010000495.1:0-8859 GCA_050288045.1 Anaerolineales bacterium
TGAACAGGTATTCCTGGAAACGGTCGATGCCCTGGATGGGAAGGTCGATTTGGAAATAAGTGGTCTTGAGTAAAGCGATCTGGAAGGTGCCTGCCATCAGCAGGATGACCAATACGAGCAGGAAAATAAGGCTGGCACGCCGCATGGAAGCTTGCCCGGCAAACAGGGCGTCGGTGGCTTTATCGTGTTGGGCGTCATCTTTCCAAAAGGTCAACGCCATGATAATACCCACTCCGATGCCGAAGGCGAGCGACAGCACCAGGCGGGCAATTGCCAGGTCCATGCCGATCACGGTGCCGGTATAGGTCAGGGCCAGGATGTTGACGGCGGGAGCAACAAATAGGAAGGTGATCGCTGGCCCTAGACCGGCGCCTTTTTTGTAGATGCCGGCAAAGAGGGGGATCACCGTGCACGAGCAAACCGCCAGCAAGAACCCGGCGGCCGCCGCGGCTGGATAGGAAATGTACTTGGGGGTGTTGCGGCCGAGGTAGCGCGTGACGATTTCTTTGGGGATCAGGGCGGTCATCGCCCCGGCGATATAGAATGCGGGAAGCAGACAAAGCAGTACATGCGCCGCCAGGTAAGCGGCCAGGTTGCCGAGGCCGCTGAAAAAAAGTTGGGCAACAAAGTCGATGATTGTATTCATGATAATGAATCTGCCTTATATCATATTCGTGTTGACGAATATATTGTTTCGAGAAAAAACCCTGCATAAGCAGGGTGCTTCTCATAGGGATAGAATTAGTTTTCAGCCAATGCGTTGGTTAGCAGGGTTGTCAATTCGGCCTGAGAAGGGATCTTGCCGCTGGAGACAACTTTTTCGTTAATCACCAATCCGGGTGTGCTGAGAATATCGTAGGACATGATATCGCCGTAGTCGGTTACTTTTTCGAATTCAGCTTCAATGGCCAAATTCTCTGCGGCTTTTCTGGTTTCCTGTTCCAGGCGTTTGCAGTTCGGGCAGCCCGAACCCAGGATCTTGATTTTCAACATGATAGAACCTCCGTTATTTGGATGTGTATTCTGGTTCGAATTCAGGGTCGCAATTTGGGCAGGCGCAGTTGACATGCATGCCCGGCTCGGTGATTGCGGGGATTTGATCTGCGGGGATGTCCAGCATCTGGGCAATGGTTTCAATCAGACCGAAAATGCTTTTGTCGGCAACGCGGTAAAAGACATATTTCCCATCCCGACGAGTATCGAGAATCCCAGCATCGCGTAGCACCATCAGGTGTTGGGAGATATAGGCCTGCCGTTTATTCAACAAGGCTTCAAGGTGGCACACGCAAGCTTCACCATAACCGATGCTATGCAGCAGCTTGATCCTGAATGGTGCCCCAAGGACTTTAAGTAGATTTGCAATCTGTTTTTCCGTGCTGATCTTTTTCATATTCAAAAACCTGAATATATTGTATGCCGGGGGCTGGTGGATGTAATGGGCATTGTGTCCCGAGTTTGATGGGGCATTTGTCCTGTGCGGGAGTGAGTAACGAGTGACCAGTGATCGGGCAACGAGGGGGAGCGTGGTTCGTGATCTGAGATTCGAGAATCGTGGAATGAGTAAAAGGAGAATGTGATATTCCCTAGTACATTTTTGCACCGCGTATCTTGCATCATGCATCCTGTAATTTGCCATTTGTAATTTGTAACTTACCCGCTCTTAGCTACTTGGTTTATAATAGGATAAATACGAGAGGCGCTATATAGGGGATCGTTGACACTCTTGTGCATTGAGGAGAAAAGATGAAAGCATCCAAGCACTATCGCTGGTTTGTGGTAGCCGTTTTCTTTGCATTCATGCTCTTGCACCAATCCGATAAGTTGCTGATTGGCCCACTTACCACCCGCATCATGGAAGATTTTAATATCAACAGCGCTCAAATGGGCGCGGTGAGCAGCGGCGCGTTGATCGTCGGGGCAATCTTGTATCCCATCTGGGGTTATCTCTACGATCGCTACGTGCGCTCCAAACTGCTGGCGCTGGCCTCTTTTATCTGGGGTGCAACCACATGGCTGAATGCCCTGGCCCCCAATTACGGCTCTTTCCTGGTTACACGCGCTTCGACCGGCATCGATGACTCCAGCTATCCCGGCTTGTACAGCCTGATCTCCGATTACTTTGAGCCGAACATGCGCGGCAAGGTATACGGTATCTTGCAGCTTACCGCGCCGTTGGGCTACATGGCGGGGTTAGTCCTGGCAACGCTATTCGTCGATCAATTGGGCTGGCGGCGGATTTTCTTCATCACCGGCACGCTCGGGCTGATCCTTTCGGTGATCATTTTCTTCGGGGTCAAGGAAGCGCCGCGTGGCAAGAGCGAACCAGAGATGGAGAATCTCGAGGAGATCACTACCTATAAATTTGACAAGCAGGTGGCGCTGGACCTGTTCAAGAAACGCAGCCTGCTGGTGTTGTTCGTACAGGGTTTCGTGGGTGTCTTCCCTTGGAACGTGATCACCTACTGGTTCTTCGCCTATCTGGAAAAAGAGCGCTTCTATAGTGAAGAGCAAATTCTGGCGACGATGGCCCCGGCTATTTTAGTGCTGGCGAGCGGTTATTTCGTCGGCGGCTGGCTGGGTGACACACTTTTCAAGCGCACCAACCGCGGCCGGGTATACGTTGCCATGATCGGCGTGATTACCGGGGCGGTGCTGCTGTATTTCACGGTGATGGTGCCGCTCGAAAGTCAGGGCTTATTCACGGTGATGCTGATGGCGACCTGCCTGTTTATCCCGTTGGCTTCTCCGAACGTGATCTCTACCGTTTACGATATCACCGTGCCGGAGGTGCGCAGCACGGCGCTTTCCATTCAGTATTTCATTGAGAATGCCGGGGCGGCACTGGCACCCTGGTTGGCCGGGTTGATTATCCTCCGGTCTGGTTATGCGACTGCCATCCTGAATATCTGTATCATTACCTGGGTGCTGGGCGCCATCTTTCTGGCGGTTACCGCCTGGCTGATCCCGCATGACATTGAAACCCTGCGTAATGAAATGCGCTTACGTGCGGAAAAAGATCGGAAATTGCACGCAGAGGTGTAAATTTTATAAGCAAGATCGATAGGAGTGGGTATGGTTGAAACATATAGGTATATCCAGATTGCGGCAGAGCCGCTGCGGGGGCGCTTCGAGTTCCATGTGGCGCGTTCGGCGCGCGATTACTATGATTTCGACCAATCGATCTATGAATTAGACGGCAATGTGATCTTTGCCAATTTCCACGCCGCGCGGCTGTTTGCCGATAAGATGAACGCCCGCCGCGACCTGCTCAATTTCCCGGAACGCGCCGTGCGGGCGGGGCAGATCAATGCCATGGGATTGGTCGACGAAATCCTGCATTATGTGATTGGTCTGTACCGCAAACAAGCTAACCCCGACGCGTTGGCAAAGGCGCTGGATTGGTTATACAGTCGTTTCGATCCGGTAGCGGTTGACGCCACCTTGCGCAAATTTGCCGGGCAGTTCCCGGCGCTGGCCGTTTATCGCGGCGATACCGACCTGGAAAGCTATTTCGAGGGCGAGACGGACGGTATCCCCAATCGCCAGGTGCTGCTCGAAGAAATGATCTTGCTGTGGCTGGCGAACATGAACCCGGCCTTCAATCCTTTTGCAGAGTTGTTCGACGATACTTACCTGGAACGCCAGAGCATCTATCCCGAAATCCTGGCCAGCCTGCACGAGTTCTTCGATACCCAACCGGCCTTTGGCCCCGATAACCAGAACCTGATCGATATGCTGCGTGCTCCGGCGCTGGCACATCCTGACTCGTTGACCGCCCAATTGGAGTTCATGCGCACACGTTGGTTGAGCATATTGGGGGAATACTTGCAGCGCCTGTTGAGCAGCCTGGATTTCATCAAGGAAGAAGAGAAAGCGACCTTCTTTGGTCCTGGCCCCATCGAAGGCCCCAGCTTCATGGGGTTGGAATATGAGATCGAACGTTTCAGTGAGGATATGGACTGGATGCCGCGCTTGGTGCTGATGGCCAAGAACGCCTATGTGTGGCTCGACCAGCTTTCCAAGCAGTACCAACGCGATATTAACCGCCTCGACCAGATCCCGGATGAGGAGCTGGACAAGCTGCGCGAGTGGGGTATTACCGGCCTGTGGCTGATCGGCCTATGGGAGCGCAGCCACGCTTCGAAAGCGATCAAGCAGCGCATGGGCAATCCCGACGCAGTGGCTTCAGCCTATTCGCTGTACGATTATCGCATTGCCGATGACCTGGGTGGGCAGCAAGCGATTGAGAATTTGCGGGCGCGCGCCTGGCAGCGCGGCATTCGCATGGCGAGCGATATGGTGCCCAATCACATGGGCATCGATTCGCGTTGGGTGGTCGAGCGTCCCGATTGGTTCCTCGGCCTGGATTACAGCCCGTTCCCAAGTTATTCGTTCAATGGCCCTGATCTGTGCGAAGATGAACGCGTGGGCGTGTACCTGGAAGACCATTATTACGACCATTCTGACGCGGCGGTGGTTTTCAAGCGCGTCGATCACTACACCGGGGGGCAGAAATTTATCTATCATGGCAACGACGGCACCAGCATGCCCTGGAATGATACTGCCCAGATCAACTTCCTGAACCCGGAAGCGCGCGAGGCCGTGATCCAGACCATCCTGGCCGTGGCGCGCCAGTTCCCGGTGATCCGCTTTGATGCCGCCATGACGCTGGCGCGTAAGCATATCCAGCGCCTGTGGTTCCCGGAACCGGGCAGCGGCGGGGCCATCCCTTCGCGGGCCGAACACGGTATGCCCAAGGATCAATTCCATGCCCTGATGCCGGTCGAGTTCTGGCGTGAGGTCGTCGACCGCGTCGCCCAGGAAGTGCCGGATACGCTCTTGCTGGCCGAAGCCTTCTGGATGATGGAAGGTTATTTTGTGCGCACTTTGGGCATGCATCGCGTCTACAACAGCGCTTTCATGCATATGCTGCGCGATGAGGACAATGCCAAGTACCGCGGTGTGATGAAGGATACGCTCGAATTCGACCCGCGCATTCTCAAGCGCTTCGTCAATTTTATGAACAACCCGGACGAAGAAACCGCCGTGGAGCAGTTCGGTAAAGACAACAAGTACTTTGGGGTGTGCACATTGATGGCGACATTGCCCGGCCTGCCGATGTTTGGACACGGCCAGTTCCAGGGCTTCTATGAGAAGTATGGCATGGAATACCGCCGGGCTAAATGGGACGAGCAGGTCGACCAGGACCTGGTTGAACGTCATAAACACCAGATCTTCCCACTGCTGCACCGCCGTTACCTGTTTGCCGAGGTCGAGAACTTCCTGATGTACGATTTCTATACCCCGGAAGGCTACGTCAATGAGGATGTTTATGCCTATTCCAATCGCTTCGGCGATCAACGTGCCCTGGTGATCTATCACAACCGTTATGCCGATGTGCGTGGTTGGGTGAAATTCTCGGCCAGGTATATGGTGAAGGGCGGTGATGGCGACGGCAGCTTTATGCAGAAGACGCTGGGGGAAGGGCTGGCGCTGCCGGACGATGCGAAGGCTTTTGTGATCTTCAAGGATTATGTCAGTGGGCTGGAGTATATTCGCAGCAGTAAAGACCTGATTGAGAACGGTCTATACTTCGAGTTGGATGCTTATAAGGTGCAGGTCTTCATGGACTTTCGTGTTATCCAGGACGAGGACGGGCGCTACGCCCGATTGGCGGCTGAGTTAGACGGTCGTGGCGTATCCAGCATTGAGGAAGAACTGCGCGAATATGAATTGCAGCCGGTATTGGCACCTTATCGTGAATTGGTCAATGCCGGGATGTTGCGCTTCCTGATCGATAACCGCCTGACAGAAACCGGTGAGGTGCTTGACCCGGAAACCTTCAACCAGAGCGAGTATAAGATGCTGGCGGTATTGAAGGGGGCCCAGGTATATGCCGGTGGTAAGGGAGATGCCGAGGTGATTGCCGGGGACGTGCGCGGTCTGGTCGAGGCGATCTTACAGCTGGCGGTCTTCCCGGAGCGTTTCCCGCTGTCCCGCTCGCGTAAATATCAATGGGCCTATAAGCTGCTCGCATCCCGCTTGGAAGATGTGCCTGAAAATTGGGCTACCTTGCTGTGCTATGCTTTCACGCGTGAACTGGGCCGTATCCAGATGGAAACCGGCTACAAGACGTTCAGCCTGAGTTGGCTGGACGAATGGCTGTTGGGTAAAGTGCAGGCGCGCGCCTTCCAGGACTTGGGCCTGGATGAAGGGCGGGCCTGGCGGCAGGTTGGCATTGTAAAGCTGTTGGTGGCGCACCAAGATTGGTATACAATGGAGAGTACCAAGAAGGAACGTCTGGCAACTGCGCTGAAGGCGTGGCTGAACGATCTGGCCGTGCAGCAATTCGTGCAGGTGCATCGTTATGATGACGTGCTCTGGTTCAATAAGGAAGCCTTCGAGGAATTCATCTGGTGGATGTTCGCCGCCGCGGTTGTCGATGTGACCGCCCAATCACAAGTAGAGGAAAGCCGAATTGCGGACGACATACTCGCCGTTTACGATCCGATCAAGCAGTTGCTGGCGTTGCTAGAAGATTCAGAATATCAAGTGGAAAAATTGTTAGAGTTGGCACAGGGTTGAGGTAACAGGACGCATGATGATTTCAGGTTTGCGGGTACTTTTCCTTGCGGCTGAAGCGGCCCCGCTGGTAAAAGTTGGCGGGCTGGCCGACGTGGCCGGTTCCTTGCCGCGCGCCCTGCAAGCCTTGCCTACCGAGATCACCGGCGCACAAGGCATCGATGTACGCGTCGTGCTGCCGTTCCACGGAGCTATCGACCGTACCAACCTGAATTTCCGGCCGGTAGCGGCTTTTACGATCTCGCATACCAGCGGCCCGATCCCCGGCCAGGTTTTCGAAACCAAAGTGAATGGTTTTACGGTCTATCTGGTTTCCGGCCCGCCGATCATGCCCGAGGCGCCAATCTACACTTCGGATGCCGGAGTCGATGGCCTCAAATACACCTTCTTCTCGTTGGCGGCCTTAGAGTTTGCGCGCGCCACCAATTGGTCACCACACATCCTGCATGCCCACGACTGGCATACTTCCCCGGCGGTATACGCCCTCAGTTTGAATCGCAATCATTCCTCTTTCTTTGCCCATACGGCTACGCTGCTTACCGTGCATAACTTGCCTTATCTGGGCGTGGGGGCACAGTCGGCGCTGCAAGAATATGGTTTGCCGCCGGATTACAAAGAACTGCTGCCGGAGTGGGCCAGGCAGATGCCGCTGCCACTGGGCCTGCTTTCCGCCGACCATATCAACGCCGTTTCGGAGACTTATGCTGAAGAGATCATGACCCCGGAATTCGGTTCAGGGCTGGATGGTTTCCTGCGTACACGCCGGGACTCGATCAGCGGTATCCTCAACGGCCTGGATATGCAAAGCTGGGACCCGCAGACCGACAAGGCCATCCCGGTCAATTTCTCTGGCGATACGCTCGTCGAACGCAAAGAGAACAAGATGCGTTTGCAGGCTGAACTCAAGATGGGGCCGAACCCGCGCATCCCCTTGCTGGCGATGATCACGCGTATGGATCAGCAGAAAGGCGTCGACCTAGCAGTTGAGGGATTGCGGCAGATCGCCCACTTGCCCTGGCGGGCGGTAATCCTGGGCACTGGCGACCCGGCCCTGGAACGTATGGCGCATGACCTGGCCGCTGAACATCCCACCAAGGTACACGTAATTACGCGTTTCGATGCCAACTTGGCCCGGCGCATCTATGCCGGAGCCGACATGATCATGGTGCCCTCGCGCTACGAACCCTGCGGCCTGACCCAGATGATCGGCATGCGTTACGGCTGTGTACCGGTCGTGCGTGCCGTAGGCGGGTTGAAAGATACAGTCTCGGAATATGGCGATGGCGAAGGCACCGGTTTCTTGTTCACGGATGCCAACCCGGCCGCGTTTGCCGGTGCCGTCAGCCGGGCGCTGGATGTCTATTCCGACCAACGACGGTGGCGCGGCTTGCAATTGAGAGGCATGCAGCAAGATTTCTCCTGGAAACAATCGGCCGTCAAGTATTTCGAACTTTACCAGCAGCTAGCCACCGACCGCGTCGGTGTATAAATCATTCACTACAAGGCAGTAACAATTAATTAACATTACCTGCTTGATAATCGAGCGAGGTATGGTACATTTTATTAATGGATCGTTGGACTTTCTTTCGTAAATAAGAAAAGAGGCGTTAGCTATGAAAACGAGAGCAGTAATCTTGGCAGGAGGGGAAGGTTCGCGCTTGGGGGTATTGACCATCAAGCGCACCAAACCAGCGGTGCCGTTTGCGGGAAAGTACCGCATCATCGATTTTACGCTTTCGAATTGCATCAACTCTGGGATCGTGGACGTAATGATCATTGCGCAATACCGGCCACATTCTTTGATCGAGCACATTGGGGCCGGTGGTCCCTGGGACTTGAACCGGGAATTTACCGGCGGTGTGCGCATCTACACACCTTATAAAGCGCGCGGTTCTTCGGACTGGTTCCTGGGGACAGCCGATGCCGTGCAGCAAAACTTCAACTTTGTGAAAAGCACCTCTCCAGACTTGATCTTGATCCTCTCCGGCGACCATATTTACGAGATGAACTATGATGCCATGACCACGTTCCACATCGATCATGAGGCGGACGTAACCATGGGGACGATCCGTGTGCCGATGGAAGAAGCCTCCCGTTTTGGGATTGTGGGGGTCGATGATGCCTTCCGAGTGACTTCGTTTATTGAGAAACCGGAGAACCCACCTTCAAACCTAGTCAATATGGGCGTTTATCTGTTCAACCTTGATGTGTTGAACAGTGCCCTGTGGCATGATTTTCAGGATCGCCAATCCTCACACGACTTTGGCAAGGACATCC
>JBNKDB010000496.1:0-3314 GCA_050288045.1 Anaerolineales bacterium
TATAGCTGCTTGATTTGACGCATCTGCTCGAGGGCGGAGTTCCAATCTTTATCGGTAAGCGAATTCTCTGTGTCGGCAGTGGCTAGTTCAAAATATTTGTAGGCGCAGGCATTATTCCCGGCGATGAGGTATGTTCTTGCCAGTCCCAAAAAATTGTAGAGTGTCGGGTCGATCTCGACCAGGCGCTCTTGATAAGCCGCTGCAAATTGATGCTGATTCATCAAATAATATAAATTTACCAGTGCTTCAAGCGCATCGATCAATTCCTCGTCGTTTGCGGGTCTTTCCGTGATTGCCGTGAACGCCTTTATATAAGCATTGTTCAGTTCTTGTTCGATCCCGGTACATGCAAAACTCCACAGCAACTCAATCTGGAAATATTCCATTGCCTGGTTAAGGTCTTGCGTGTTTCGTGATTCTTCGATCAAAGGCGTAATCGTCTCCAGGAAGGTCTCCTCCAGATTCAGGTGAGCATCCACGTTGCCGCTGGCCATATACACATCGAAGATACATTGATAGGCGCGCATCATTTCATAAACGGATGTGGTGTTTGCGATGACTTGGAAAGCCATTTCTTCCGCGGTGTCGAGGTATTCATTTGTGCGGTATTCGAGTGTGCCAGTAGAAATGGCCTTGGCCATCCCAATGACGACGTAAGCCTGGGCTTTGTGAAGGTCGGAGTCAAAATCGTCGACCTGTGAAAGCAGCGTATTCATGATGCCTTCTGGATCCCGATAGGCTTCATCCCGCATCGAATAAAGATATTCATCAATATCCTGACCAGATGCATCTGCGGTTGGCGAAGGGGTGACCGTGTTGGGTAAGGCGATGGTTGGTGATGAAGTGGGTTGTATGGTTTGTGCAGGAAGGGCTTCAGTCTCTTGGGGTAAGGACGTTGGTACGCTCGCGGCCAGGGCGCGCGCCTGGAAATACCAGTTCACGCCGAACAAGAACAGGATTACCAAAGAACACAAAAGAAAAGAAAGGAAGAAGCGCAGTAAGAAATCGCGTTTATTGATCAATTCCATGCATATTATTCCGTGAGTGTGATCAGGCTGCCATCTGCTGTGGTACCAGATACTTCGATGCGGATATTTTTGACCAGGATGTCGGTGCTGGGGGGGAGAGGCATGACTTCGAGGTAGATGTAGCCACCGTCATAGATGAACCTTTCCGGGTCTTCAATGACATTCGTGCCAAATTCCATATCCAATACAACGAGTTCCGGCTCGGCATCGTTTGTATAGAGGGTGAATTGCAAACTGTTTGGAGTGGCGTCTTCTGACATCGCGGTAGCCGTATAGTCGATCACCAATCGCTCTACCTGGGTGATTTCATAAGGCTGGCTGGGTTTGAAGATATAAAATCGAGTATCCGTACCATAACGCATATAGTGATAGCCTGTACCAACGTAGTTGACGTTTGTTTCATGCACATGCGAGGTGGGTGGTTCAGGAGGTTTATATTCCGCATCTGTCATCGGTTCAATAGGATCTAAAGCCCGGGAGGGAACTGGATCGGGGTAAAGCGGTTCAACGTCAAGTTCTGCTAATTGTTGGTTCAGTTTCTGATGATAGATAGGATATTCATTGGGTGGTAAAGAAGCTTGCGCCAATAGCAGCCATTGGGTTGCGTTTTCTATATCACCTTCGTCCAAGGCGATTTGTCCGAGCACATAAGCACGTAAATGGTATTGCCCCCAGGTTTTTCCAGAACCGGCGGCCAGGTCTTGGAGCGCGGTATCAGTATCACCTAGCTCGTAATAACTGGCTGCCCGTAAGTAATACCGCCAGCCACCGTACGCGGGGCTTTCTTGAATGGATTTATCAAGAAATGAGATGACTTCGCTGTATTTACCCTGATTGAACCATACTAATAATCTTTCCGTATTACGCGCTGGAAGGGTACTATCATCGTAGGTTAACTCGATTGCGGTTTCAATATGTTCTAAGGCTTTATCATACTGACCCAAACATAGATAAGCTCTTGCGAATCCAGCATGCCAAGCGGATTCTAAAACTTCGGAATCTTTTTCGTCTACTTTCTTGAAATATTGCAAGGCTTCATCACAGCGATTCAGATCAACGAGATGGAACCCAATATCGCGATTTCCCCAGGATTCTCGATATCCCAGTTGGATCGCCGTCACCAGATCTTCTAAGGAACGTTCTTCATAGATGTATTTTTCTGAATAGAATGTGAGCAAGTCTCCATAAAAATTCTCAAAACTATGCCGGCGGTAATAATAATCTGCCCGCGGCGGGCCAACATAAATTGCCTGGCTTACGTCTTCAATCGCTTGCTCGACATAAAAAAGCGTTTCATCCAGATAACGTTGGTTCAAGGTCAACTTATTGTAAAGAAAGCCGCGCTGGTAATAAGCTTCTGCGTACTGTGGATTCAACTCGAGGATTTTATCCGAAACCAGAATTGCATCGGGGTAGTTTTCATCATCGATCAGGTCATCTACTTCATCCAGTAGATCATGGATTTCGAAGAATTCCTCGGCATAGCGATCAGCCAGGGAGGCCGTAGGGCTGGGTTCCGGCGTTGCTGTTTGCTCGGGAATAGGGGTAGGTGTTGGTTCGGGAGACGGTGTGGGTGTGAATGCCACGGCGGCTACAGCTGCTTCCGGGGGAGGTCCTGCTAACTTCTGAAAAAGGGCAGGGGGCGGTTGGGTCAGGCTTAGAACGAGCAGTGGAATACCGACCAGAAGTAGACTGGCCAGAACACCCAGCAATATGGGCAACAAGGTATCGCTCAACGAGCTTTTAGCTGGTTCAGGTTCGGGCTTGAGCGCTTGTGCTTGGACACCTTCTTTTGTAACGCCCTGACCTTTGGAGCTTTCAGCCGCAGTGGATAATTTGCCCAAAAACTTTTGAGCGGTCTGGTTGCCTGGGTTGATGGAAAGCACCCTCTCGAAGCATTTTTGCTTCTTTTTAGGATCATCCAGACAGTAGCCTAATAAGAGCCACCCTTGCTCTGAAGTCGGGTTTTCTTTAACATATGATACTAATAGGGGCAGCGCATCGGATTTATTTCCGGCTTGTATGTAGGACTTCGCTAGAGATAACGTATCTCCTGGCAACATTGACTCCCTGCTGATTCTAGATTGTGAATGATGGTCCAATTATAACGTTTCCTATGTCCCAATTCCATAGGCAACTGTCTATATGAGTATAGACAGTTTTTGCTTGTACTAGTAACCCTACTTAATTCCCAGTAACAAAAAGCGCCGCTCACATCACGCGAGCGGCGCTTTCGTTTTCTATTTAGATGCTTACAGTTCGGGGTGTTCCTTGAAATATTCGACG
>JBNKDB010000497.1:0-3295 GCA_050288045.1 Anaerolineales bacterium
AGCTGTACGCTCTACCCATTTATTCCCAACGATCACTCTGGCCTGGCTGCCGATGCGCGCCAGCCATACTCCGCCCCCCTGCCAGGTAAGCCGCAAACTGTCTGGCGCCCACAAGATTGGCCCCGAAAAGCAGCCAGTGAAACTGTCATCCAGACAGGTATCGAAGACGATCGGAGCAGTAACGCCATCCGTGCGTACGACCGCAGCCACGTGCTGGCTCACGTCTTGTCCGGTGAACATCACCCGGTACTGCCACTCAATAAAAGCAATCCAAACACCATCGGGAGATGGCATGATTTCTTTGAATGGTTGGCTCTCATCCCATTCCCAGGGCACTTCATAGATCAAACGCACCCGGTTGAGCGACAGGTTCACATCATACAACCTGAACGTACGCTGCTGATCGCTCTCATTGATATTCTCAGCCACCACAGTGATATTGCGGGCGGTTTCATTGGTGGCATATTTCCAAATTTTCCCAGAAATGAAAATCTCGGCATCATCCCCACTGCCTAAGAAGGTCGTAACTTCCCCTGTTTTCCGGCTCAGTCGCTTGACTACGCCCTCATCAGGCTCAAGCCAGATCAAATCATAAGCCAGATCCTCCGGCACGCCTTGTTTCGGCGAATAGACGAATGGCGTCGGTGTCGGCTGTAACTCCTGATTCAAAACTGGATTGTCTTCATCCACCTGGACAACTGCTGAAGTCGCTGTTGGGAGATAAAGATCTGGTACTGCCGTTGGAGTCGGTGTGGAAACTTTGATATTTCCCAATCCATTCCCCTGACAGGAAACAGACACCAGACTCAATAGAGTCAGGAGTATCCCCAATGAGAGACGACCAATCAGGCGTTTATTAAAGTGTACGTTCATTTCTTTTCATTGTCCGCTATACGTACCCAACATCGTTGGGATATTTTTTATTAAACTCGGCGAGCTATCTGTCTTGATTATCCAAACAAATAGCCATAGTATTTCGCCAGTGCTTTTGTTTTGAAGAGCCGCATCAGCAAAAAGGGAACGCCGACGGCAATCGCGATCAATAGTGGCTGGAACAGGAATTGATACCGGAATAGGAACGGTACCGTCATAGACAACACAGGCGTCACCAACAAGATAACCAACGGATGCATCAGATAAATGCCAAAAGAATGGGCGTTGAGTTCGTGGAACGTCTTCGAAAACGGGAAGGCAGTATCCTTGAAACCCAGGAAAGCCAGAACAAAGCAAATCACGTAAATCGTAATGCTCAACGTAAACGGGTTACTACGCCAGTTCTCTCCACCGGTAAATCTATAAATCGCCTCGTTTTCGAGCAGGCCGATGATCAGGAAAACCACCGCCAAACCCGATAACAGCCATTTATACTTCGTCAACAACTGCACTTTCTTCAAATCCAGGCTGATCACGATGCCCAAGGTGAAGTAGAAAATCCACTTGGTGAACAAGGCCCAACGCCCGGCAAGCATGAACAGCCAACTCCAACGCGGATCGACCACCCAGATCTGGGCGTAATTCAAGAAGACCATCACCAATTGGATCGCAGCCGCTCCAATCAATACCTTGCCAGGATGCGATTTTGCTAACGGGACAATCACCAACGCCAGCAGATATAACTGGATCAGCAGCGGAACGTAATAGTATTCTGGAAACGCCCCACCATACACCAGCCGGGCCAAGTAACGCAATGGAGAATAAACACTACCCATCAGCCCCCAATAGACAAAAGCAATCAGCGACCAGATCAGATAGGGGATCAGCAATTTGGTGATACGTGCCCTTACCATCTTCCACGATAATACCGATTGTTCGCCGCGCGCTGCATAAGCCACAAAAAAGCCGGAAACGAACAGAAAAGCCGGCACACTGAAAGTAGTGATCTTTTGAATCAACGTCAAGCTATAGTAGACCACCGGCCCAATTTGTTCCGGGCCAATACCTGCAAAGGGCTGCTCTACCACCCAAGACATCGCAATGAACCCCCAATTTGCGGCATGGTGTGCAACCACAGCGACAATTGCCAGCCCACTGAGTATAAACAATCGTTTTATCATTCGTTCCCCGGCATCATTGTGTCTGTGCCAAAATCACTCGGATAGCACCATCGGCATTGGTAATCGATTCTACGGTTTGATAATTCGCGTTGTTCTGCATGCGCCGCAACATGATCTCACCCTGCCCCAAGCCAACCTCGAAGCACAGCCACGAAGCAGGTTTGAGATACCCCGGTGCTTCTTTGATCAAGCGCATAATCAACGATACGCCAAATGGGCCACCGTCAAAAGCTAACTGTGGCTCGTGGGCACTGATCTCTTCCGGCATCTTCTCCAGGTTGCCTGAAGAAATATACGGCGGATTACATGTTACCAGGTCTACCGGCCCAATGTCTGCCGTACCAATCGGTTCAAACAGGTCTCCGGCCAGGAACTGCACCACATCCGTCAACTGGAGATATTCAGCATTGGCTTCGGCCAGGGCAATTGCCTCGACAGATAAGTCGCACCCGTACGCAATGCAATTTGGTTCATAATGCGCCAATGCGAGGGCAAGATTTCCAGCACCGGTACACAAGTCGACTACCTTAACGCCCCCCCTGACCTCTACCAGTCCATACAGCTTCTCCAATGCGGCATACCCCAGCAGCTCAGTCTCCCGGCGAGGAATCAAGGCAGCTTCACTAGCCAGGAATTCAAGCTCCATGAAACACTGCCGCTCGGTGATGTGGGCCAGCGGCGTTCCCGCCAGCCGTCTGGAGACATACTCCCGCAACGCGCCCTCTTCTGCTTTGGACAATGGCGGTAGTTCACCCAGGGTTTGGCAGCCGATCGCTCGGGGTAAGCCAAGTGCCAGGAACCATAAAGTTTTCAGTGTGGTTTCCGGCGTCTCTTCCGGCTTATCTGGTAGAGGCTGCCAACCCGCCTCGATCTGGGCAAGCAACTCGCGGTATAGTTCCTGATCTTCCGTCACCAATCCAACCTCAATCCAGGTGAATGACCGGCATACGCAGGTATTCGGTCGTGCGTTTTTTACGTACGACATCGTTGATGATACGCTCGACCTGCTCGGCTTCCAAATCCAGCACCTGGGCAATCTCAGCTTGCGGTACGCCGCTTTCGAAGCCATACCAGACCGAATCGAGGATATCGAAAGGTAAGCGGTAGAAGAATTCTTCCTGGGTACTACCGCCCGGATAAGTATCTGTGGTCGGCACCCGCGAGCGAATATTCTGTGGAATGTCCAGGTAGGTGGCCAGCATATAAACCTGTGTTTTGAACAAGTGGGCAATTGGCTGTAC
>JBNKDB010000498.1:0-5698 GCA_050288045.1 Anaerolineales bacterium
CATTTTCTCTCGCTCTTCTTCTACGTACCCTGCAATAAAAATCATAAATACAATGTCGTTCCACTGCCCGCTTGCAACCCGGCCAGGTTGGTGATGTGCGCTTCACCCACACCCTGTTCCAGCGTTTCTAAAGCAGCATTGACCTTGGGCACCATCCCGCCGTTGATCGCCCCGCTCTCGATCAGCGCCTGCACTTTGGCATGCGACAACTGCGCCATGATCTCATCACCGACCATCACGCCGGGTACATTGGTCAGGAAGACCACGCGTTGTGCGCCCACAGCCCGGGCAATCGCCGCGGCAGCATGATCGGCGTTGACGTTATAACTGCCTTCCGCCCCCAATGAGATCGGGGAAATCACCGGCATGAAGCCAGCCGCGATCAGCGTTTCCAGGACTTCACCACGCACAGAAACCACCCGGCCGACGCGCCCCATCTCCGGGGACCAGGGTTCGACCTGGATCAGGCCGCCGTCCACGCCAGAGATGCCGACGCTGTCCACGCCCTGCTGGAGCAGCGCCCGTACCAGGCGTTTGTTGACCTGCCCGGAAAGCACCAACTCGGCAACTTCCAGCACCCCCTCATCGGTCACGCGCTGCCCATCCACGTACTGCGGCTCGATCCCCATTTGCTGCATCAGTGCGTCAATGGCACGCCCGCCGCCATGCACCAGAATACAGTTCACATCGGTCTGTAATTGAGCAATCGCCGCCGTCAACTGCGGAATGAAATCCGGTTTTTCCAGGTCGTTGCCGCCAACCTTGATGACTACAATCGATTTAGGCATAGGTTACCTCGGAATCAAAAAGCAACCCGGTTGTTTCCGGGATGCTCCACATCAAATTGAAATTCTGGACAGCCTGAGAAGACGCGCCCTTGAGCAGGTTGTCGATAGCCACATTGACGATCATTAGGTTTTCAGAGACAGGGGTAGCCGAAATCGCCGCCAGCGGCGTGCGCACCACATGCGCCAGAGTCGCCAGTTGACCGGCAGGCAGCACCTGTACCAAAGGCTCATCCTGGTAGGACCCGGCCAAGGCATCCGCCGCGGCCTGGGCATCATTGACCTGCACGTAGCTCGCCGCCAGGATGCCGCGGTCGGTGGGCAGCAGGTGCGGGGAGAAGACCAGCCGACCGGCTTCAAAACCACTATCCGCCAGCACCTGTTCGATCTCGCCGATATGGCGGTGTCCCCGGCCAATGTTGTACGGTGAAAAATTACCATGCACTTCCCCAAACAGTGTATTTGCCTTGGGTTTGCGCCCCGCCCCCGAAACACCGGACTTGGCATCCACGATCACCGGCGTCCCTTCCAGGATCAGCTCTTGCCGGGCCAGCGGTTCCAGGGCAAGCAGTGTCGCCGTGGCGTAGCAGCCGGGGTTGGCAATTGCCTGCGCCCCATGCAGTTTCTCACGGCCGAGTTCGGGCAGGCCGTAAGGCACCGGCAGCAATTCGGGATGCGGGTGCGCAACCTTGTACCATTCGGCATAGACAGCCGGATCGTTGATGCGTAAATCGGCAGACAGGTCGATCGCGCGCACGCCCTGCGCCAGCGCCTGGGCAGCGACCAACGCCGACTGGGTATGCGGCAGGCACAGGAAAACGCAATCCACGTCACCATAATTCACGCTGGACGCGGACTGCAACGGGATGTCCGGGGCCTGCGGCCAACTCTCTTTCAGGCTCTTGCCCGCCATGCTCTCAGATGTAGAGAACACGATTTGGGCATTGGGATGCGCGCCCAGCAGCCGCACCAATTCCAACCCGGTGTATCCGGTGGCCCCAAAGATACCTACTTTGATCGACTCCATAATGACTCCTGGTTTGGTAACTGACCATTTGTTTTTGCGTTTTTCAAAGTCGCTAAACGGTCAATCCCTTATAAACAAAAAGCCCCCGGAAAGTCCGGGGGCATGATCTGCTGAAATATGCCAAACAAACGCACACGTCCCAACAGCCGCTAGACCGGACCTCCTGGAGAAGTCAGGCGACGGGAACGAGGGCGGCGGGGAAAAGAATTCGTAATCATCATCAGTACGTTTAGTTAAAGATTGCCTGAAAATATCATATTATCCCCAATGCGTCAAGGTTCAGGCTTGTTTTGTCGTCTTTTCGGCCAAATCCAGGGAAAATTTCTTAGGGTTTTTAAAGAATAGGCGCTTTTAACGTTGCAAGATTACCTTATCCAGTTTATACTAGGATATTGTTTGTCCTTTTTGTCATTAATTAGACACAAGCAATTCGATAGTAGGTTTATGAGCTTTTGTTGCCCGTCACTCGCTCAATATTTCAAAGATCCAACTCGCTCAAGGTGTGGTCATCACAGCCATCTTCACAGGCGCACCGGCAACACACAAATCAATCATTGAAATTTTGGGGAAGCACCCGCTTGCTTCTCTGTAGATTTGTTCGCTGCGGCAAAACAAGAAAGGAAAATGTAAAACCCGGATGCCCATGAAAACCAAATTGCGATTATCCATTCTGATTATACTGATCGCGCTCACCCTGGCGGCCTGTTCTGGCAACCAGGAAGATACCGATCTCGATGCACTCAGTCAATCGATCTCCCTGACGGCGACGGCGAACGCCGCCAATGCCTTTGATTCAGGCGCCGATGCTGCAACGGCCGAAGCCCAGGCAACTATGGTTGCTGCCGGATTACAAGCTACCCAGGAAGCCCTCGCTTCCCAAAACGAGGAGGCCGCCGCAGCTACAGCCACCGCGGCCGCGCCATATGTGGCCATGTTGCCCACCTACGGCGTTGACCCGGCCAATGGCCGCCTCGGCTGGATCCACCCGCCTGTGGCTTTAGATGTCGAAGGCTATCTGCAATTCGATTACGCCAACCAGTTCATCGGCACGGTCGCCAAGGATTTTGTGGTCTCCGCCGATATCACCTGGAATACCTCCGGTGGTCTGGCGGGTTGCGGATTCGTACTACGCTCCGACGGCAACCAGGATGCCCTCAACCAATACCTGGCGATTGCCACACGCGGCGGGAACGGCCGCGTGCTCTTCAGTTCAATGGTCAACGGGGAACTCAAAAACACCATCGACAATTACGCCTACCGGTTCGACCCCAATTTCCAATGGCAGAACGATACTACCAATAACCTGACCGTGGTTGGGCAAGATCACACCTTCCGTATTTACACTAACGGCGTCTTGATTGGTGAAGTAGAGGCCGGGGAAGCACCACCGGCGCTCGTCCTGCCGCCCGCTCCGGCAGCCCCGCCTGCCGATGCCCTGCCGGAAGAGGTCACCGCCTATGAAAAAGAACTCGCCGAATACAACATCACCGTCGACCAGATGCAGGTCAATTACCAGGCCAGCCTGGCTGCCTATCAGGAAGACACCCCTTTCTTCGAACGCGGCTTCATCGCTCTCGTTGCCTTGAGCGAATCCGGAAACACCCACTGCCAATTCGACAACGCCTGGTTATGGTTGATTGAATAGGAATCATTTTTGAGAGGAAAATTATGGCTAAACCAACATGGATTGGAAGAAAACTATCAGATCGCTATCTTATCGAGGAGATCCTTGGCCGGGGAGGGATGTCCGAGGTCTATAAAGGCTCGGACCCCAACCTGCGGCGCACAGTCGCCATCAAGCTGATCCACGCCCACCTTTCCGAAGACAAACAGTTTGTCAGCCGCTTCGAGGAAGAAGCCGCCGCCGTGGCCCAACTGCGCCACCCAAACATCATCCAGGTATTCGATTTCGACAGCGACGATCAAACCTACTACATGATCCTGGAATTCGTGCCCGGGGAAACCCTCCAGGCCCGGTTGCAGCGCCTCAGTCAAGACAGCAAAACCATGCCGCCGGAACAGGCCATCCACTTTACCGCCCAGGTATGTGATGCCCTGGCCTATGCCCACAAGCGCGGCATGATCCACCGCGATATCAAACCCGCCAACATCATGCTCAACCCACAAGGCGACGCCATTCTGATGGATTTCGGGATTGCCAAGATCGTGGGTGGTAAGCAGCACACCGCCACCGGTGCAGTGGTCGGCACGGCACAGTACATGTCGCCCGAACAGGTGCGCGGCGAAACTGCAGACCACCGGGTTGACATTTACAGCCTGGGGATTACCCTGTTTGAAATGCTGGGCGGACGCCCGCCGTTCCAGGCCGACTCGGCAATGACCTTGCTGATGATGCACGTCAACGACCCGGTGCCAGACATCCGCAAGTTGAACCCGGACGTCCCCGAACAACTGGTCGCCGTGCTGCAAAAAGCGCTGGCTAAAGATCGCAACGACCGCTACGCCTCCGCCGAAGAATTCGCCAAGGCTCTACGCACCATCGACTTTAGCAAACCGGCCGCCCAAGCGCCTGCACCGCAGGCCACCATGGTCGAATCCGAACCCATGCCCGCTGGTGGCGCAACCACGATCGAACCCCAACAACCTATGACATCCGGTGGCGCGACCACCATTGAGCCACAAATGCCCGCCGGTGGCGCCACGACCATCGAACCGGCCACCGGCCCGGTTTCAACCGCGGGTGGCGGTGGCAATGGCGGCGCGACCGATGTGGGTGGGCCAGCACCCAGTGCTTCTTCTGGCGCGATGCCGAAGAAAGGTATGTCAACTGGTGTAATCGTTGGCATTATCATTGGCGTGATCGTGCTCTGTGCCGCAGCCGGCGGCGGCGGATATTACCTCTTCAACAAGCTCGCCGGGGCTGAGGGCGTTGAAGTAACACCAACCACAGAAGTCGCCCTGGTAGAAGAAGAGGAACCTACCGCTACCACCGCCCCAACCGCCACCGATGCACCACCGACACCCACCGAAGGGCCTCCTACCGAAACACCGACCCCAACCGTCCCGCCGACTGCTACCGTACCGCCGGGACCATACGTACGCATCAATAACATCACCATCGAAAATGGCTACTACATCGTCGAATATGAAACCTTCGAATACACCGAAGCCTTACCGGGTGAACACATCCACTTCTTCTACGATACCGTGTATCCGGAAAATGCTGGTGTCCCGAACAGCGGTCCCTGGGTTGTATGGGGCGGCCCACGGCCATTCAACGGCTACACGGTTGCCAGCCGCCCGGCAGGCGCCACGCAAATGTGCGCCCTGGTTGCCAACCCCAACCATACGATCAACCTGGAAACCGGCAACTGCTACGATCTACCCAACGAATAAGCTTTGCAATAAGCCAATAGACGAAGGAGTCTGGAAGCTACACATAGAAAACCTCAGCCGCGGCTGAGGTTTTCGGTTTAAGTAGATTCTTATTAGTAGAGGTAACCGGTCGGCTGCCCGATGACAACTTCCCTACACAGTTTGCTCCGCTTCTCCTTGAAGTTCTTCAGAACGCGGGTCCAGGATTGCCAGCAAGCCCAGCAACCCCAAATTGGAGAATAAAGTTGGTGCCAGGAAAGGCGCGCCGCGGATGAAGCGCTCCTGCACAACCAGGCCCTCCGTGGTCAGGTTTTCGCCAATATGTAACCACATGCCTACCAAGCCAACCACGATCAAAAGCACCATCGCGCCCACATATGTACGGATATCCCGGCGTGTCGGCCGATCCAAAGCCCCTAGCATTGCCGCCAACACCGTCCCTAAAACGCCAACGGAAGTCGGCACCCACAACCACGGGTTATGGAAATCGGTACGGGCATGATCGAGCACGCTACTGAGCAAGGTCGCCAACGTTCCCAGGCTGACCATG
>JBNKDB010000499.1:0-1905 GCA_050288045.1 Anaerolineales bacterium
TTATTCCGCCGTGCGCCCGCTTTTCGATGACGGTGCGACCAAGGCTCAGGAAGCAACGCGCGACTATGTTTTGAAGCTGGAGAACGGCTCTGGCAATGCGCCGCTTTTGAATGTGTTTGGCGGCAAATTGGAGATCGAGCAAGCCAGCCGCTGGGGAGAAAAGGTCTTTGGGCGCGCTTTTACCCCGCTGCTCAAGCCGTTGTGGTATGCGCTGCTGCGGGGACGTTTCAAGACAGCACTGGCCGAAATTGAGACGCAACGTGTCGAGCAGGTGCGCGTGCCGGAAATGGCTCCCACACTCGATCCAGAGCGGACGGCTTTCTACCGCGGCCCCGAGGCGGTCAACTGGATGCTGCGCTACCCCTGGGTGGTCGAAAAAGGCCAATCCAAGAGCGAACATCTCAATTATTACTTCACCGATGCCCGCAAACGCTTCGAGTACGTAGCCTTGGAAGTCTTGGGTAAAAGTGACAAAGCCTATAAAGGCTACCTGGTCTATATGCTCACTGAGGTGGGGGGGCGTTTGCAACTGCGCCTGCTGGATACACATTTTGAGAATCCGGCCGATGAACGCTACGCGCTGGCGGCAGTACTGGCCGAAGCGCGCCGGGAAGGCGCTGACCAGATCGAGATCGATGATAAACTGGCGAAGGCACTAAAAGGCGGTTTGCTTGGTAAGCTGTTGCGTGTATCCAAAGAGCGTCTGTACCAGTGCAAGCCGGTCACTGCGGATAGCCCGTTGGGGCAGTGCTGGCAAAAGATCGAGTTGCAGTACGTCGACGGCGATATGCCGTTTACCTAAAGATCAAGGTAAAGTTGGAATGAAAAAACTTATCAAGCAACTCCTTAGGCTGTTGATTCGCATCGTGCCGCTGCCGGTATATCAGATGCTGGTCAAGCGCAATCCGGTCGGCTTTTTCTACCACGCCGTTTCGGATGTGCCCATGCCGCACGTAGAGCATCTCTACCGCCCACTGCCGACGGTGCGCTTCGAGAGCGCCCTGCTTTACCTGCATGCGCGTTACAACTTCGTGAGCTACCCCGAGCTGCACGCCCACGTTTACGAAGGCGCGCCCTTGCCGCCCAAGGCCGTGCATCTTTCCTTCGATGATGGCTTTGTGGAATGCTACCGGGTAGTGCGTCCGCTGCTCAAGAAATATGCGATTCCGTGCACGTTTTTCGTGGCGACGGATTGGATCGATAACCAGAAACTGTTCTACCGCAACAAGGTCTCGCTGTGCATCGAAGCCATGACGCGCCTGGAACCGGGCGCGCTGATGGCAACTTTGACGCGCTTGAATACTGAACTGGAACTTTCCCTGGAAGACCGGGCCGCATTCGAGCGCTGGATCTTGGCGCTGGTGCAGGCCGATGAACCCCAGATCGATCAGGTCTGTGAGATTTTGGGCGTGGATACGGCCGCCTTTTTGGCAAACCACCATCCCTTCCTGACCCAGGAACAGATCCGGGAAATGGCTGCTGAGGGTTTCACAATTGGTTCACACACGCGTTCGCACCCCAAGCTGGTGCAGGTCTCGCCGGAGGAGATGGAAGCCGAGATCGTCGAATCCAGCCGCATCATCCAAACCATCACCGGGCAGGAGATCGTGCCGTTCTCGTTTCCCAATTCGGCTACCGGCCTGGACCGTGACCTGCTGGCCGATATTCGTGTCCGTCACGACTTTCTGGGGCTGTTCTTCGACACCAAGGACCTGCACCAGGACGCTGATTTTATGTTCAACCGTATCTGGGGCGAGCGGCGTGGTTTCGTGGGTAAGGGTGCACAGACCAATATTCCTGCCCTACTTCGGCTGGCCTATCAAGAAGAGGCGTATGAGAATTTGATTAATCTGCTGCGCTAAGGTTGTAGGCGGGAAAGGGGGCGTTATAATCGAAATATGCGAA
>JBNKDB010000500.1:0-3569 GCA_050288045.1 Anaerolineales bacterium
GCCGCTGATTGGCGAGAAGGTTGCGGTTTTCGGGCAAGGTATCGTCGGGTTGTTGACCACGGCACTGTTAGCACGTTATCCACTTGGGGAGCTAATTACGTTTGATCTCTTGCCCAATCGCCGAGAATTGTCACTGGCTGGCGGTGCGCATCACAGCCTCGACCCAAAGGAAGCCGGAGTGTTCGAAGCGATCAAAGCGCGGCTGACTTCCCCCGGCGGACATGTGGGCGCCGATCTGGTTTATGAATTGTCAGGCACACCGGTGGCCCTGGATCAGGCCATTGAAGTGGCCGGATTCAACGGACGGGTGGTGGTTGGTTCGTGGTACGGCCAGAAGCACGCTAACCTGGATTTGGGTGGGTATTTCCACCGCAGTCGCATTAAGTTGATCAGCAGCCAGGTCAGCACACTGTCGCCGGAATTGAGTGGGCGTTGGACCAAAGCCAGACGTTTCGATCTGACCTGGAAAATGATTGCTGAGATCAAGCCTTCGAAATTCATCACCCAGCGTTTCTCGCTGGATGATGCCGCCGCAGCTTACCAATTGATCGATACCCAACCTGAAAAAGTCGTTCAGGTTGTCTTTACCTATTCTTGAGGAGTTGTCATGTACACTGTCGCCGTAAAGCGTGATTTCGTCGCCCAGCACTATTTGATCGGGGGCGATTGGGGTGCGGAAAACGAGCTGCATTCACATCATTATTATCTGGAACTGCAATTGCACGGAGAAACGCTGGATCAGCATGGCTATCTGGTGGACATCGTCGATATCGAGCATCACCTGGATGCAATCCTGAGCTACTATCGTGACCGTACTTTGAACGACTTGCCGGAATTCGCCGAACTGAATCCATCCATCGAACACTTTGCGCGCATCATTGCCGGGACATTGGCGGAAAAAATCACGGCGCCGAACCTCTCGGCGCTTAACGTGCAAGTTTGGGAGAACGAGATCGCCTGGGCGGCGTACAAGCAGGAACTGTAATTGCGCGTCGGCCTGCTCATTTATGGGGGACTGGATACCGTTTCGGGCGGCTACCTGTACGACCGTAAACTGGTGGAATATCTGCGGGTGCAGGGCGACGAAGTGCAAATTATCTCGCTGCCCTGGCGCAACTACGCCGCCCACCTGGGGGATAATTTTTCGGGGGCGTTGCTGCAACACCTGGTGAACCTGGATGTCGATATCCTCTTACAGGACGAACTCAACCATCCTTCTTTATTTCTGTTGAACCAGCGTTTGAAATCCCGGGTTTCGTATCCGATCATTTCGATTGTCCATCACCTGCGCGCCAGTGAACGCCATCCGTTTTGGATCAAATGGTTTTACCGGTTGGTGGAACGCCGCTATCTGAATAGTGTCGATGGCTTTGTTTTCAACAGCCAGACCACGCGCCAGGTGGTCGAGGCTGTTATAGGTGAGCGTAAACCCGCCATCGTGGCTTATCCGGCCGGTGATCGCTTGGGCGGGGGGATATCGGAGGATCAAATTCGCCAGCGCGTCTTTGCCCCTGGACCGCTACAAATCCTCTTTTTAGGCAACCTGATCCCACGCAAAGGACTGCATATATTGATTGAAGCGTTGGAGCGTTTGCCCAAAGATACGTGGCGGTTGACGGTGATCGGCGGCTACGACTCGTCGGATAAATACGTAAAAAACATATATTTGCGCATAGCCAAGCAGAGTTTGGGGGCCAATATTCAATTCCAGGGATCGATTGCCGATGAATTGCTGCCGGAGCAATTCGGGAATCGTCATCTTTTGGTGGTGCCTTCAACCTATGAAGGGTTCGGGATCGTCTACTTGGAAGGCATGGGCTATGGCTTGCTGGCCATCGGGACGACTGCGGGCGCGGCGCATGAAATTATTCAGCCGGGAGAGAGTGGTTTCTTGATCGAGCCGGAAGACAGTGTAGGACTGGCAGAAATCTTGCGGAACCTGCATACTGATCGCCAGCATCTTTTCGAGCTGAGTTGTGTAGCCCAGAAGCGCTTCAATCAATTTCCTGGTTGGACCCAAGCAACATTGCAGATTAGAACGTATTTGCTTTCAAGATTGTCAAGTCAAGCCGCTTGAAACTCTGTATAATGGTGTTATTGAAGCTAAGAGGTGTAATATGGATCGCAAGAGTTTGAAAACCGCAATCATCGTTTTAGGATTGATCGTCGCCGTTATCCATCTCGTGATACTCAACATCATGTACTTCAATCAAAATGGCATTCCCAATGTGATCTTCACAATGGCTGGCCTGGCCTTCTTATTGATGCTGGGAGGAGTGACCATGGATATCCAATTCCTGGCTGGCAGAGAGACGCAAAAGTGGCTGCATTACGTTTTCATCGCCTTGGCGCTGGCGACCGCGTTGGGCTTCTTCCTGATGGAAAACGAAGTTGGCGTGGCAGGCCTGGGCTATTTCTCTGTGGTCGTTGAGATTGTGTTGATGGTTGCCTTGTATATGCACATGCAGCAGGTGTTGGCTGCGCCGGAAGCTGTAGAAACTGAAATGGCAATGCCGGAAGAAGAAGAAAAGGAAGATGCTTCGGTGCAAGCTGCTGTTGAGGTCGAGAGCTGACAACATTTCCCTTTTTCTATGGTATTTATAGTTAATCGAGCTGGCGGGAATATTTATGCCTGAACCGCCGGCTTTTTCTTTTCCCCGTTATCTGCGCGCCAAGAAAAGCGTCGACGACCGCGCCTTGAACCGGTATGTCTGGGAGGCGATGACCGGGGCGTTACCTGGACAGACGTCAGATCGGCCGCTCCGGATTTTGGAGGTGGCCGGGGGAATCGGCACGATGTTGCAGCGTATGGTCGAGTGGGGAGTGGCAAAGTATGTCCGCTATGATCTGGTGGATATTGACTCACAGAATATCCACTCCGCCCGCGATTATCTGATTGAATGGGGAACGCAGGCTGGCTTCCTGGTAATGGCTGAAGAAAATCAAATCGTTTTTTCTGACGAAGGCCACAAAATCGAACTGGCGCTGCACACCGCCGATATTTTCGCTTTTATCCAGGAAAAACCCCAGGATTGGGATCTGCTGATCGCCAATGCTTTCCTTGATTTGGTCGACCTGAAACCATCCTTGGCGGCGCTGTTCGCCTGCCTCGCGTCAAGCTGCTACATCTACGCCACGATCAACTATGACGGCTTGACGAGCTTCGAGCCGGTGAGTGGCCCAAGTTTCGATGCCGAGGTCATGCGCCTGTATAACCAGACTATGGACGAACGCATTGTGGATGGAAAGCCTTCTGGTGACAGCAAGACCGGGCGGCACTTATTCGCCGCCTTTGGGGCGGCCGGGTTCGAGGTCTTGGCTGCGGGCAGTTCGGATTGGGTCGTGCACTCACGGGCAGGAAGATACCCACAGGATGAAGCCTATTTCCTGCACTGCATTATCCATATGGTCGGGCAGGCGTTGGGCGAACACACGATGCTCGACCAGGCCCGCTTCCAGGATTGGCTGCGGGAGCGGCGTGCCCAGATCGAACGGCGGGCCCATGTCGCCGGGCGTGCCCTGGTCGACCGGCGGGCCCATGTCCGCGGGCGGCGGGCCCATGTCGGGCA
>JBNKDB010000501.1:0-4775 GCA_050288045.1 Anaerolineales bacterium
AAATTCCTGATCGAACTCGTGCTTTATGGTTTATTGGTCGTTGGTTATTTTTTTCTCGTGCTGCGCTATCTGGGGGATCCTCTGGAGCGTCTATTCCATGACAATCTGACTTACTACGCTGTCGCCAGCCTGCTCCTGATCGTTGCCCAGGGGGTTCTATTGGATTTTGTGGTTACCTTCCTGCTCGATTTCTTCGGGCTGGATCGCCTGGAATAGGAGCTAGATATGGATTTTCCTATCTCCGGCGTAACCATTAATCCATTCATCCTGGTCGGGATCGGCTTTATCGTTGGCGTCCTGGGCGGCTTTTTCGGTGTGGGTGGTGGTTTCCTGGCCGGGCCGTTCATGTTCTGGTCTGGCGTACCGATCAATTTTGTGGTCGGCACCGACCTGGCCCACATGACCGGCAAATCGATCGTTGCCCTCCGCCGCCACCGCGCCCTGGGACATGTGGACGTAAAACTGGGGCTGATCATGGTGCTGGGTACGATCACCGGGGTGGAATTGGGGGCACGCTTCATTGAAGCGATGGAAACAACCGGGGCAGCAGATACTGTGATCGGCATTATCTACGTAGTGATCCTGCTGATCATCAGCCTCTTTACCGGTTACGAAAGCCTACGCGCCCTAAAAATGCTGCAATCAGACCGAATGGATGTCCAGGATGCAGTCGGGTTCCAGGGTGTTGCCCGGCGCGTGCGCAATTTCCGCCTGAAACCCATGGTCTCTTTCCCGGCCTCCGGCATCGAGGAAATCTCGCTCTGGAGCGTGCTGGGGGTTGGCTTCATCACCGGGCTGCTCTCCGGCTCGCTGGGCGTTGGCGGCGGTTTCGTGCGCATGCCCTTGCTCGTATACGTGCTGGGTATCCCCACCCATGTGGCGGTGGGCACCGACCTGTTCGAGATCATGTTCTCGGCCGGGTTCGGCACGCTTACCCACGCCCTGAAGGGCAACGTTGATGTACTGATGGCGTTAATGATGCAAACCGGGGCCGCGCTCGGGGCCCAGATTGGGGCCGTATCCACTCGTTTCTTCGTCGGCCCGCGCATTCGCCTGCTGTTTTCTTTCTTACCATTGATCGGTGCTGTGATGGTGATCATCCGTTTGATTACCGGAGCTGCCGTGCATTAAAGTCCACCACTGAGGAATGATGTCTTATTGAGTTGGCCGGAGAAATGTTGCCATGAAACTATTACTTTTTATCGCTGATCGTCCGTTTACCAAAGCCGTTACCTCATATGCGGAGATGATCGCCCGCCCCACCGGAGCTGAGATCACGCTCATGTACGTCGCCTCACAGACCGGGTCGTTGGTCGATGGCGAACATGACCTGGACGAAACCCGCAAACTGCTTCCCGGCTTCAAGATAAAGCAAATCCTGGAAAAAGGTGAGCCGATCAAAGAGCTGCACAAGGAAGTCAACCAGGGTGATTACGACATGGTCGTGATCGGCGCCCGCCGCAAGATCGGCTACCTGCAGCGCAAGTTCAGTTCCCTGACCCAGCGCGTGATCAAGAACTGCCCATTGCCGGTAATGATGGTACGTTACCCACAGGCCAAACTCGAGCGCGTGCTGATCTGCACCGGCGGGTTGGAGATCGCTGAAAAAGCGATCCACTATGGCGCTCAACTGGCGTGCAACGTGGGGGCCACGGTCACCTTGTTATACGTCAGCGATACCGTTCCCCAGATGTACACCGGCCTGGAAGAAATGGAGGAATCTCTGGAAGAACTGCTGGAGAAAGATACCCCGCTGGCCAAACACCTCCGGCATGGTTCGGAGATCCTGGCCCAACACTGCGCCCAGGCCGAGATCGAACTCCAGTACGGCTCAGTCGTAGAAACCATTTTAGAGAAGGCCCACAGCGGCAACTATGACTTGATCGTGCTGGGCGCTTCGCAGGCTGGCAACACCTTGCGCGGCTGGCTTTCCGGTAACGTAACTTTTCAGATCGTCGAACGCTCCAATATCCCGGTGCTGGTGGTTAATTCAGAACTGACCAAAGGGGATTTGTGGGAAGCGTAACGAATGTGAACGCGCTGGTTTAAGCTATATAGATGAACCTTGGCAGCAGCCAGCTCCCCATTAAATAATTCGCAAATTACCCTTGAAGGCATTGGGGGTTCAAGTATAGTAAAATGGGGCAACTTTTTGAAGCAACATCCAGCCCACCAAAGAGGTATCATGGAACAATCCATTACCAGAGTTGAACTTGCCAATGGCATGCTCGTGCTGCTGAAAGAAATCCGTACCGCCCCACTGATCAGCCATTGGGTCTGGTACCGGGTGGGTTCACGCGACGAGGTCCCCGGGGTCACCGGGATCTCACACTGGGTAGAGCATATGCAGTTCAAAGGCACGCCCGCCTTTCCACCCCAGTACCTGGACAAGGCCATTTCGCGCGACGGGGGCTATTGGAACGCCATGACCTACATCGACTGGACGACCTATTACGAAACCATGCCATCCGACAAGATCGACCTGGCGCTGCGCCTGGAGGCTGACCGCATGGTCAACAGTTCCTACGATCCTGAAGAAGTTGCTTCCGAACGCACGGTCATCATCTCCGAACGCCAGGGCAGCGAGAACAGCCCGCTGTTCTTATTGTCCGAAGAGGTACAGGCTGCCGCCTTCCGCGTGCACGCTTACCACCATAAAGTCATCGGTGACCTGGCCGACCTGCAATCCATGCAGCGCGCTGACCTGTTCGCCCATTACCAGACCTTCTACCGGCCCAATAACGCCATCTTGAGCATCGCAGGAGATTTCGAGACCGAACCCATCCTGGCGCGCATTCGTGAACTCTACGAACCAATTCCGGCTGGGGATCCACCCAAACGCATGCTGCGCGCCGAACCGGAACAGAAAGGGGAACATCGCCTGACGGTCGAAGGACCTGGGGAAACCACGTTCGTAAAATTCGCTTACCGTGCCCCGCAGGCCAATCACCCCGACTTCTACGCCTTCACCGTACTGGACAGTCTGCTGACCGGCCCAAGCAGCCTCAACCTGTTTGGCGGCGGCATCTCCAACAAAACCTCCCGCCTGTACCGCGCCCTGGTCGAAAAAGAGCTTGCCGTGGGCGTAGGCGGCGGCCTGCAAGCCACCATCGATCCTTACATCTATGCGATCACCGCCACCGTTCACCCTGAGCGCACGGCCGAAGATGTAATTGCTGCCATCGACACCGAGATCAAACGCATCCAGGACGAAACCCCCAGCATGGAACTGGTCACCCGCGCCGTCAAACAAGCGCGGGCGCTGTTCGCTTACGGTAGCGAAAGCATCACCAACCAGGCTTTCTGGCTCGGTTTCTCGGAAATTTTCGATACCTACGACTGGTTCCTGACCTATCTTGACAGACTGGCCGCGGTCACCCCGGAAGACATTCAGCGCGTGGCGCAAGATTACCTGCGTCCACAAAAACGCGTGCTGGGTATCTACCTGCCAACCGGCGGGAAGGAAATGCCATAATGCCCCCCATCCAGACCTTTTCCAACTCCGGCTCGGTTCCCGGCCCCGATGACATCACGCGCGTCGAACTGCCCAACGGCATCACCGTACTGGCGCGGCCCAATTTCTACAGCCCATCCGTGGTCATTAAAGGCTACCTGCAAACCGGCGCACTGTGCGACCCCCCTGACAAAATTGGACTGGCCGATTTTGTGGCGACTGCGCTGATGCGCGGCACCGCCAAGCGCGAATTCCAATCACTCTACGATGCACTTGAATCCGTGGGCGCAAGCATGGGTTTCAGCGGGGCCACCCACACCACCGGTTTCAGCGCCAAGTCACTGGCAGAAGACCTCGATCTGCTGCTGGAATTATTCACCGAAATCTTACAATACCCGGCTTTCCCCATCGACCAAGTCGAACGCCTACGCGCCCAACTACTAACCAGCCTGTCCCTACGAGCACAGAACACGGCGGCGATGGCTGCAATGACTTTCGACGATATCGTCTACAAGCATCACCCCTACCGCTTCCCAGAAGAAGGCTACCCGGAGACCATCCAGGCGATCAGTGTCGACGACCTGATCGATTTCCAAAAGCAGCACTATGGGCCACGCGGCATGGCAATCATCATTGTAGGCGGCATCGACCCGCAGGAAGCAATAGATAAAGTAGCTGCCGCACTGGGTGCATGGCAAAACCCGGATCAGATTGACATCCCAGAACTGCCCCCATTGGAACCAGTGAAAAAGGGCGTGACCGAGCGAGTAGAGATTGCCGGAAAAAGCCAGAGTGATCTGGTGATTGGCACGGCCGGGCCACGCCGCTCTGCCCCAGAGTATATGGCCGCGGCCATCGGCAACAACATCCTGGGCCGTTTTGGATTGATGGGGAGAATTGGGGACTCGGTACGTGAGAAGGCTGGGCTGGCCTATTATGCCTACAGTGGGATGGGCGGTGGTTTAGGCCCTGGCCCATGGACAGTTGCGGCAGGTGTCGACCCGAGCAACGAAGAAAAAGCCATCGACCTGATCCGCAAAGAGATCGAGCGTTTCGTCAGCGAATTGGTTTCGGCCGAAGAACTGGAGAACAGCCAATCGAGCTATATTGGGCGGCTGCCGCTTTCGTTGGAATCCAATTCCGGGGTTGCCGGGGCAATTCTCAACATCGAACGCCACCAACTGGGCATGGATTATCTCCAGCGTTACCCTGCCATCGTCAGCGCCGTCACCCGCGAACAAGTACTGGAAGCTGCTGCCAAATACCTCAAACCGGACAAGCTGATCGCGGCTGTGGCCGGACCACCCCGGGAAGCGAGTTA
>JBNKDB010000502.1:0-2727 GCA_050288045.1 Anaerolineales bacterium
CGCGCCAGGTATTCGAGCGTATCGACCATAAAATACACCTTGCAGCAGTGCGCCAGTTCCATAATACGCTGCTCGATCTCGTCCGCGCTCTGCCCGGCAGCGGCCATCTTGGCCGCCTGGAGCACCAATGTGCCCAACGGGCTGCCGATCAAACGCGTATCGATGACGCGAATATCTGCCTCGGGGTATTCCTTCACGGCCGCCGTTGCCGAAGCCACGGTGCCGCTCAACGCCGCGGTCGGGCAAATGCACAAGATCGACTCGCCATCAGCCAGCATTTCATCGAACAAATCAGTGTAATATCCCGGCGGGGGAGCCGCCGTTTTGGGTGGTTCGGGCGAAGCTTTCAGACGCTCAATGAAGGTAGGAATATCAATGTCGACGCCCTCGCGGTAGGAATCATTCCCAAAATTGATGATCTGGGGAATGATGGGAATACCATACTTTTCGGCAACTTCAGGGGGAATGCACGAAAGGGTTTCAGCGATAATTTTTACCATGTGATTGACTCCGTAGGATTATGTTCTATAAAACCTGTTTAGAAAAAAACCTTCTACTCCGCATCCAGTTAGCATTAACACCGTTCCGGCAAAAAAGTTACCGCCATACAAAAAAAATACCACCTACTAGGCAATGAACCTAAATCAACGCGGCGCGCTCAAAGTCAAGCAAATCACCAATCATTCCCATCCCCAAGAATCTGTCATAAATTCGCAACGATTGGGTATTGAACATTTGTTCGAATTATGCTATGATAATAGAACAAGCGATCTATTCAGGTCAGTTAATGGTGTGCCATGTACGAATCGTCCTACTCAAACCTCAACCACGATTATCCATCGAGACAAACACCCCGCCAGTTTGAACGGTTGGCGCCTTTGCTCGATAACGTTCTGGCGCGCTTGAATCCTGTCCCGGCCTATTCCATGCTGCTGGGCGTATGTGAAGACCAACTCCCCTTACTGCTAGACCTGACCAACCCCGCGCCGGGTGCCATCCTGATCGTCAGTGATGTGCAGTATGGGAACACCTTGCTACTCAAGAGCGTCTTAACGTCAGCCTGCCAGTTGAATGCACCCAGTCAGGTCCAGGCTCATGTATTGACGGTACACAAAGGCGATTTTTCCAACCTGCATGGGATGCCACAATTTGCCAGCCAGATTTCGCCACGCGGCCGAGATGCCCAGTTGTTAGTCGGCGACCTGTGTGATCTATTGGAAGCGCGTCAGAATGGCACTGGGCGCGGCGCAGCCCATATCCTGGCCATCGATGGTTTGGACTTGATCTTGCAACAGTTCAACAAGCGTTCAGCCTCCGGTGACACGTTCGCCGATTTCCTCTGGCTTTTAGAAGAAGGCCCCCAGCATCAAATTTGGCCGGTGGTCACTGTGGGGAGCAAATATCTCGACGCCGAGATGCTCGACATCATCGACCATTTCAGCACCATCGTGATCGGACGACTAACATCCATGCAGATCATCGAACACCTGACCGGCTCACGGTTGTTGGATACGAGCGGTTTCCTGCCAGGCATTGACGCGGTCGTGCGTTCGAGTGAAGGATTCATTAAATTCCAAATCCCGCGCTTGAGCACACCGAATGAAGGCACTTTCGATCAGTTTAGTTTTTTGGAGGGCTAAAATGAATATTGGCATGCTTTGGTTCGATAATGACCCCAAAGTCGACTTGCCACAAAAAGTCACCCGGGCAGCAGATTACTACCGCAAGAAGTACGGTGAAGCACCTACCTTGTGTTACGTCAATCCGGCCATGTTAGAAAAAAACAAAGTCAAAACCGGAAAAATCGAGGTCAAGCCCAGCACCACGATCATGCCCAACCACCTATGGATTGGCATCAATGGGGCAGGCAAGCAAAAGAAATAAGCATATAACCGACAAAGCGCGCTGTGTAGCGCGCTTTTAATTTCTCATCGTATTTGTAATTTCTGTGGTATTCGCACGCTAGCGGTGCAAAGCATAAACCAAAAAGCCCTCATCCTCAACCAATACTGCATACTCGATATCTGAATGATCCAGCAAATCCTGAATGGAAGCACTATGCCCCACGATGATGTAGTCCACTTCATCCTCCACCAACGCAACCAGCAGGTCGAAATTAGCGTTGTAAAGGCGTGCTTCGCCAGGGGCGATGTACCATGGCAGGCGATGAAAAACGTAAGCATGCTCGAAATCGTAATAAGCCTGGTAAGTCTGGTAATCCAACAAGACCGAATCTTGATAGCGATCCAGTCCTTCCCGGAAGGCGAAAACCGGTTCAGCTTTGGCGATCTCCTCCGGCGAAACGAGCGGAAACTGCGTATAGGTCTGTACGCCGAAAAATAACACGCCTACCAACAAGATAAGGCTAAAGCCAACCTGCACAGCCGGCTTCGATAGGTACGTCCAGATCAATACCAGCAGCACCCACACCAACACAAAACAGATCGTGTAGTTGGGATTGAAGAGCAGGTCGTGCAGCAATTCCGGGAGTTGTGCGGCCAGGTTTTCCCGACCAAAACGCCACACCGTACTCACGTATAGTTGCAAGCCAATCGGGATAAAGATCAGGGCATAGGCCGCCAGCGGCACCGTGATCTGTACGCCGCGCCGTTCTGTAAATTTCACCTGCAGCCAACGCAGCCCGGCCAATCCCGCCAACCCAACCAACACCCCAATTATCACCAGCAGCGGGTGGTCAAGTAATACAGCGAAGGAACTGTACGCCCG
>JBNKDB010000503.1:0-2048 GCA_050288045.1 Anaerolineales bacterium
TGTGGCCACGTTATAAAAGATCACATTACGAGAAATTCTCCCCAAACCAGCGACCAATCCTAACACCATTGAAATCACAAACGAGATCAATGTAATCCGGACAGTCAACAAAATACCTTCCAATGCCGCCGCACTTGGGCGCCCAAATATCATCACTTTGAAGGTATCGTTGTAATTTTCGTTGGTTAGCACTACGAAAACAAAGATAAGACCTACAAAAATAATTGCACTTGCCCACCAGGGGAAGCCCCGTGAGGGATCCCCGGAAATTTGTGCCTTTTCCTCGGACAACAAATCCACAGTTTGTTCAGCATCCACGCTCATGTTGCCTCCTCAGAGATATAAAGTTGTGGGCAGGAAATCCTGCCCACAACTCTCGATCGATTACTTTATTCTTTACGGATTGAACCACTTATCGTTGATCTCTTGCAGCGTTCCATCCGCAGCCATCGAGGCCATTGCAGCATCGAAGGGGGCGATAAGTTCGCTATCAGGCGGGAACACCAGCGCCAGTTGCTCGTCAGACTGGATGTTCGGCTGGATGATCCTCAACGCGCCAGGATTCTCGTCCATATAACCCAACGCAGTGACGGTATCGATGACAACTGCATCTACATCGCCGGAAAGCACTGCCTGTACGGCCAGACCAAAGTCTTCGAAGCTAAGGGTACGATCAACACCAATGAACGCATGTGCCGCAATCTCATTCGTAGTCGTGATCTGGGTCGAAGCGATAAAATTCTCGTCAGCCTGGAATTCGTCGGGGCTGGCGAAGCGGTCTTCGTCCGAGCGGACCAACAATACCTGACCAATGGTCACGTAAGCGCAAGAATAGTCAATGGATTCGTCGCGTTCGCTCGTGTAAGTCACACCATCGAACAACACGTCATATTCACCAGCAGCCATCGCCGGGAAAATACCGTCCCAGGCCGATTCGGCGAATACGGGTGTACAGTTCAGACGACTGCAAAGCTCATTCCCGATATCATAGTCCCAGCCAATGCCTTCGCCACTATCGTCCAGCATATTGAAAGGCGGGTATGCATTTTCAACGGCGAAATAGAGTTCCTGTCCACCAAGATCGGGGACGTCACCAGCTTCGAGATCCACACAATTCACTGTGGTATCGACCGGCATTTCTTCCTCAGTCATCTCTTCTTCGGCCATTTCCTCTTCGTCAGCCATTTCTTCTTCAGCCATCTCTTCAGTCGGAGCAGGCTCTTCCTCTGCCATAACTTCAGTTGCGGTTGGCTCTTCTTCGGGCATCATTTCTTCGGTAGGGGTTGCTTCCTGCCCACCGCATGCCACCAGCATGAATGCTGCAATGAGTACTACAAAGAACAATGTTTTTAACTTTGACATTTCTAATCCTCCTTAGAAATATTTGTGTGATATTCTCTCACTTCTCAATTGGCGTATAAAGGTGATTGGATCACCAAGTAAAGAATATTATTTTTGTGAGTAAGGTTTAGTCACATTCATCTCAAGCGTATCAAGCGATAAGCACCTCCTGATAACAAAAAAACCCTTCCTTTGAAGGGCTTTCTCACTAATGTTTCAATCCTATTAATTCCTGGACTTCTCCATCCTACATTAGGAACGCCCTAACAACCCAAGTTCTTTGGGTTCGATTTTATGATGACGGGGACGCTGGATCAATGTAAGCAAGGATTGCATGATGGATGGTTTATACCATTGCGATATACATTTGTCAAGAAATGCATATACTTTATCCTTCAACAAGATTTGCCAAACATCACTTCTGCTAATTGGCTATGCGCAATCAATCAATTTCATCTACCGGTAAACCTTCGATCCGCATAATCTTTAGCGCGTTTGTGGTTGGCGATGGCCCCTGGCGCAATTTGTAATCAAAGCTCATGCGCTCATCTACTACTTCTTCTCGGAAATGCATATTCCGAATGTCAGGGAATTCCGTCTCCAGTTGGGTCAATTCCAGATCGTGGGTTGAGATCACGCCCAAGCCATCTTTTTTGAGCAACGCCCGCACGTATGCCCGGCTGCCCAACTCGCGTTCGCGGTTATTC
>JBNKDB010000504.1:0-5489 GCA_050288045.1 Anaerolineales bacterium
CTGGCTGCCGGAACAGAAGACCGTGTTGTCTATATCTGGGAAACGCTGACCGGTCGCCTGCAAAAGACGATCAATGAACACTCCAGCGCAATCAGCGCCCTGGCCTGGTCGCCGGATGGCAAATACCTGGCAACAGCCGGCTGGTACATCAATATCTGGGGCGTCGATGGCTGGACAACGGCCTTCGCCATGGGCGGGCATCACGACGCGGTCAGCGATCTGGTCTGGTCGGCGGACAGCAAAACGCTTAGCTCCTCCAGCAAAGACGGCACAGTACGCGTTTGGGATTTGAATAACAATGGCAAATCTTCCGCCGTTCTACAAGATCAGGGCGGCCCGGTGTTCAGCATTGCGCGCTCGCCGGATGATTCCCAGCTGGCATTGGGAAGTCTCAATCAGATCATCATCCTCGATACCGAAAATTACCAGATCGTCGACACACTTGAGGGCCATGCAGACAACGTGAACGACTTGGCCTGGTCGGTCGATGGCGAATACCTGATCTCCACCAGCCTGGATGGCACGTTACGCAAGTGGAGCGCGCAAGGCGAACAATTGGAGCTGGTCAGTGGCTTCAAGGATGAAATCAAACTCGCCGATTGGTCCCCAGACGGTTCCAAGATCGCCCTGAACAACGGCGACCTCTCGATCCGGGTATGGGAAGTGGCGACTGGCAACGAACTACTGGAAATGCCCGGGCACCTGGATACGATCAATTGCATTGCCTGGTCACCGGATGGTACTTATATCGCCAGTGGCAGCGATGATCTCACTACCCGCATCTGGGACGCAGAAAGCGGAAAACAACTGCACCTGATCTCAATCCAGGATAACATCATCACCAGCCTGGATTGGTCACCAGACGGCAGCTTGCTGGCAATCGGCAGCGCGGATGGCAGCATCGTATTCTGGGATCCGGCCACCGGCGAAGAAGTCTACCGGGTCAGCCAGCAAGGCCAGCTACACAGCATCGATTGGAGTCCCGATGGTTCGTTGCTGGCGTTTGCGAACAGCGACGAAATCTGGATTCGAGAGACAACTACCGGTAACGTGCAGGTGATCTTCCCTGCCGGGCATGAAGGGCAAATCGGCCAGATCGCCTGGGCGCCGGACGGTATCCAGATCGGCTCGGTTGGCGAAGATGAAACCATTCGTTTCTGGAACAGGGAACGCGGCTTACAGACCAAACTCATTTACCAGCATGGCAAAGTGGAAAGCATCCAATGGTCCAACGACGGTACATTGTGCATTACGGCCGGTGCAGATGGCAGCATCCACTTCTGGAATGACGGCACCGCTGTAGAGGTACGGACCATCAGCGAACACCGCGACGCCATCCACCAAATCTTGCTTTCAGCCGACGGTACACGCCTTGCCACGGTCAGCGACGACGGCACATTCCGCATCTGGGGCGTGCCTGGCAAATAGATTAAACCATCAGACAGAAAATAAACTGTTGCAATCTTATCCAAATTATTCTATAATCCACTGAACTTTCAGAAGGCAACTTCAGAAATACACTCATGAGTTTACGACTAAATACAACTGCAGTAACAGACCCCGGTTTAATTCATACGATCAATGAGGATTCAGTTTTCGCCTACACCCGGCCAAATAATTATGGGCCGGTGCTTGGCCTGATCATTGTTGCCGACGGCATTGGCGGGCATAAGGCCGGCGAGGTCGCCAGCCGAATGGCCATCGAGACGATCTACTCCAGCCTGAAATATTACCTGGAAAGCGATCAGTCCGAAGCTACCCTGCCAACCAACGATTCGGAAGCCAGCCTGGCAGGTAAGTATTCCCAGCTTGCCAATAAGCTGCGCGCCGCGGTCGAAAACGCCAACAACGCCATCCACAATCACGCCCAGGAAAATCCTGAAGAAGCCGGAAACCTGGGCAGCACAGTGACCTGCGCCATCATCCAGGGCAACCAGATGGTAGTTGCCAACGTGGGCGACAGCCGTGCCTACCTGTTCCACGACGGTGAGTTGGAACAGATCACCGAAGACCACTCTTACGTGGCCGAATTGATCAAACAGGGTCTCGCCCGGCCGGATGCCGTTTACAACCACCCGCATCGCAACGTGATCACGCGCTCGCTGGGTTATGAACCCGATGTAGAGATCGACATCTACACCTGTTCGCTGGAAGCAGACGACCGCATCCTGATTTGCAGCGACGGTCTCTGGGAAATGATCACCGACAAGAGCGAGATCGCCGAATTGATGAATGGGCGGCGGGACATCAAGAAAGCTGCCCAGGCGCTGGTCTCCAGAGCGAACGACTACGGCGGCGGGGATAATATTGGCGTTGCCCTGGCAGAGTTGATCGAAGCCTAAAACAGGCATCTCCCCCTATAAACACAAAAACCAGAAAATGAAGATGCTCTGCGATTTGCAGAGCATCTATACGTTTTCTGGTTGCTTTTTTAATGCAGTGTCTAATTTATACTTTGCTCCGAACCAACGAAGCGCAGCACATCGATCAGGTTCTGCGACGCAAAACCTTTCTCCAGAACCTGGCAAACCCCCAGCTTTTTCAACTCGACCAACAGATTAGTGTCCACAAAGGCCGTCAGCACAACAATCGCCATTGCAGGCCAATTCGCTTTGAAACTCTTGATCGATTCCACATCCAGGCCGCTTGGGGTAACCGGATCGATCAGCAGCACTTCAGGATTCGATATACTCATCGAATCTTTGGCCTGCTGCCAGTTCGATGCTTTACCGACAACTTTGAAATCATCCTCTTGTTCCAACCGCTCTTCAATTTGGGTCAGTACTTTGGGATGATCGTCTATTAGAAAAATACGAATAGGGTTCATTAACAACTCATACATTAGAATACCAACAATACCTACTTGCTATACAGCAAAGTATAGCGAGTAGGGTTCACAAAACTAAGGGGCAGATGTCCTAAGTGAGGTAGGACAAGTATCCCCTCCGTTTTTTATCAGGTTTGTGAAGTCCAATCAGGAAAATTCGATCAATTTGATGGGCACTTTCAGAGCGACGCGCGTACCGCCTTTTTCACGCGGTCCAATTAAGATCTCTCCATCCAATGAGGTTGCGCGCTCACGCATATTGCGCAGGCCATCCCCGGTCGGCCATAAGATCTCTTTGGTGTTGATCGAGGTACCATTGTCTTCAACCAACAGCATCAACTCGTCCTCATCCCACATCACCTGGATGTCCACATCGGTCGCTCGGGCGTGCTTGCGCACGTTGTTCAAGGCTTCCTGGGCAATGTGTAGGATTTCGACGGTTTGCTCCGGCCTGAGCACTTCCGGGCTGACGCCATCAAAATCGAGGTTTACGGTCATGAAGGTATTCGCTCGCAAAGCGCGCGCCAGTTCTTCCAAACCTTCCTTCAAATTACGCCCCTGGAAGCGCTGTGGGCGCAAGTCGAGGATGTAGTTGCGCAGGTCGCTGATCACATCATTCAGTGCATGGATCGCCTTGGTGATCTGGTTCTGGGATTCTTTCGGGTCTTTGGCTATCCGCCGCTGGGTATTTTCCAGCATCAACCCCACTGCATAGATCGATTGGATGATCCCGTCGTGCAGGTCCATACCAAAGCGTTCGCGTTCCTGCAAGATCGCCAGTTCCTGCACCTGCCGGTACAGACGGGCATTCTCAATGGCGATAGCAGCCTGGTTGGCAAACATCTCCAGCAACTGTTGATCTTCATCCGTGAACGGGCCATACGTCCCGTTTTCTGCATCCCCCACGATGATCTTGTCGGTCAGGTAGATATCGCCAATCACGCTGCCCTTGGAAACAATCGGTACACCGATCATCGATTGCATGGCGGGATGGTGCGGTGGAAACCCTTCAGCACTTTTGTGGCCGCCGATATCATCGACGCGAATGGGTTCGCCATCGTGGACGAGCACACCAAACAAGCCATGCCCCTGAGGTGGTTCACCAATCTGGGCGCGGTCTTCTTCCGAAATGCCAGAGGTAATGAACTGTTCGAAATATTTACCCTCATAATCGAGCACCCCCAGGGCACCAAAGCGGGCTTTCACCAGTTCACGACTCAAGTCGACCACTTTTTGCAGTACCACCCCCAATTCCAGCTCGGTAGCCAAGGCCAATAAAGCCGTATTCAACGCTTCGAATTGATTCGCCCGGCGGTGAATTTCCTCTTCACGCTGGTCGATCACCTGGAACACCCAATTGGAAAACAGCGTTGCGGCCAAGAAGAACAGCCCAACGGTAATGATAATTTCTGGGATCGAAACCGGCTCCCCAAAAACCGTGTATCGCAACACCAGTATGCCAATCCAAAAACCCACCGGCCCGAAAATCGTTAGCCACCGCAGGGTTCTAGTCTCCATTGATAACCTCAATCCATGCTATAATCTACCAAATATAGTCAAATTATAATTTGTCGCCCAAAGAAGGTCAAATTAAATTATGTTGAAAATCCTCCTCGTCGATGATCACGAAGTCGTTCGTTTAGGTTTGAAGTCCCTGCTCTCCGATTATCCAAGTTTTGAAGTCGTTGCCGAAGCCAGCACTGCCGATGAAGCTGTCGAAAAGACGCTCAACTATAAGCCTGACGTGGTAGTGATGGATATTCGTTTACCCGGCAAGAATGGGATCGAAGCCACGCGCGAGATCATGGACGAGTTGCCCGACACCAAGGTCATCATGCTGACTTCTTATGCCGAGGACGACCTGCTCTTCGATGCGATCAATGCCGGGGCATTTGGCTACGTGCTCAAGCAAATCGGCAGCGACGACCTGATCGACGCCCTGGAAGCGATTGGGCGCGGCGAAGCACTGCTCGATCCATCCCTGACGCAGAAGGTTTTCAAACGCGTGCGTGAAGCCTCCCGCAAGGCCACCGATGAGGCTTTCGCCTCGCTCAGCGATCAGGAAATCCGTATCCTCTCCCTGATCGCTGAAGGCAAGACCAACAAGGAAATTGCCAGTGCCATCTTCCTCAGCGAGAAGACCGTGCGCAACTACGTCAGTTCGATCCTCAGCAAGTTAAGTTTGAAAACGCGTTCAGAAGCAGCCGCTTATGCGGTAAAACACAACATCGAAAATCATTTGCCGGTCGAATGATCGGCTGAACAGCCTGCGTTTACCCCACTTGCTCGGGGCACTTTTCCCCACATAATTCAATCAACGCCCGGAAAATATCCGATTCGGTGATAATTCCGACCAAACGGCCGCTATCCATCACCGGCAGCCCGCCGATCTTATGTGCCAACATCAGTTGGGCGGCGTCAGATATCTCCTCGTTCATTTCGACAGTGATCGGGTCGGCGGTCATGCTGTCTTCCACCTTCTGCTGGGAAAGAAAATATTCTAATTCATACGAACTCAGAGAAGATGCCGTCGAGGCTTTGGCAGCGCGCAAATCCCCCAGGGTAACAATCCCAATCAGGTCATCGGCATCCATCACCGGCAAACGCCGAATTTTATATTCGTCCATCAATCGATAAGCTTCAGGAACCGTCGTATTGCGAT
>JBNKDB010000505.1:0-4107 GCA_050288045.1 Anaerolineales bacterium
AACCTGGGCATGTTCGACGTCGAACATTTCCTGGCAATCATCAACCCGCCGGAAGCCGCCATCCTGGCCGTCGGCTCGGTGTTGAAAGTGCCGGTCGTCAAGGACGGTGAAGTTGTCCCCGGCCTGCGCATGAAGGCCACCATCTCGGTCGATCACCGCGTCAGTGATGGTGCCGAAGCGGCCCAGTTCATGCAGACGCTGCGCAAATACCTGGAGAACCCACTGAGTTTGATGTTGTAAAACGGTTAGCTTTCAGCGATCAGCTTTGGCAAAAATAGGCGCGGACTACGGTCCGCGCTTTTTTGTTAAGGGAAGGAAGCGTGGGTATGTGTGGACGTACTGTGTACGCGTTTAGCTTGTCAGCAGATGTGGACTATTTTCTTCTTTGATGGGAATTGGTTGCAGGCAACTTTAGTTGCTGATTCTTAAAAAACTGATTTCCGGCGGTTCTTGGAAAATAACAAATGATCATGACAATTAAATCTTTTTGAGTATCTGGTTGATTGAGGTGCCACACATTTTTCGATATTTTTCGATTCGTCATTCCGAACGCAGCGAGGAATACCTGAGGGCATACTCAGAAAATTGGGTGTGTTTTGCAAGCGGCCCGGAATGAAAGGGCGACCAGCCGGTCGCCCCTACTTGGTTGCTTAAACATACGACGATGCGCATTTACGCACACCGTCGCCTTCTCCTTACTTAGTAATCATTACAAACTGCGGGCGTCAGCCTTCCAGCGGATCTCCCACAATCACGGCTACGCCCAACGTGCCTGGCCCGACGTGCGTGCCGATCACGGGACTGATCCCCGAAACCATGACTTCTGTCGGGGACAGGCGTTCTTCCAGGCGGGCGACCAGATCTTTGGCGCCTTCGAGATCATTGGCGTGCAGCACACCGACGCGCACCGGTGTTTCTCCGTTGGCGCGTTCTTCGACGATCTCTACAAAGCGCGCTAAAGCCTTCTTTTTCGTGCGCACGCGTTCCAATGATTCCACCCGCCCGTCACTTATGTATAGGATCGGTTTGAAATTCAAGGCAGCGCCCAGGAAACGGGATGCGCCGCCGATGCGGCCGCCGCGGTGCAGGAATTCCAACGTGTCTACCAGGAAATAGACATCCAGTTGTTGCAAGCTTCTTTCCGCCACAGCGCGGCATTCTTCCAGGCTGTCGCCCCGCTCCGCAGCCCGGGCGGCCATTACGATTGCCCAGGCTGTAGCCAGGGAAGTCGTTTGTGAGTCCACAATGGCGATATTTGCATCGGGGAAATTCATCTTGGCCTGTTCAGCAGAACTGACCGTGCCGGATAGTTTGCTGGAGATCAGGATGGTCAGGATATCTTTGCCTTCGTCCAGCAGTTCCTGGTAGATTTTCGCGAAATCGGCGGGAGTTGGCTGGGTAGTGGTCGGCATTACGTCGGCCTTGGGCAGGCGTTCGTAGAACTCGTCAGGAGTAATATCGACGCCGTCCTTGAGTTCTTCATCTCCCCAGATCACCAGAAGCGGGATCACGCGAATATCATATTTCTCAATGTACTCGTCTGGTAGATAGGTGCAACTATCGATGACAATGGCTACTTTTGACATTTTTCTTTTCTCTCCGTGTGATTGAAAACCGAAATAATTCCAACATGTAGTGGTGTTTTCTGGCATGCCACCACAAATTATAAACCCACAAGCTGAAGATGAGTTGCGCTTTCGCGCGCGTATCAAATTGGCCGTTTTGAGCGGGGATTTCCAGCGTGCACCATGTGTTTCTATTTATGTTTTTAATTACGGATCATAGTTTGTTGAAAAGATAAAATATCCCCTTATACGTGCGACGGTGTGCATCTGTGCACACCGTCGCTTTCTCCTCACTGAGCAGTAATCGTAAGAAAAGGGGGCGTTCGTTTTTAAGGTTCGCCCATCATGATAGCTATTCCTAATGTGCCGGGGCCAACGTGTGTGCCAATTGCAGGGCTGACGCCTGAACTGATGGCTTCCACTGGGGATAGGCGTGTCTCTAAGTTTGCAATCAAGTCTTTAGCGCCTTCCAGATTATTGGCGTGCAGTACACCAATTCGCACCGGCTTGTGACCATTAGCGCGCTCGGCGACGATATCCATCAGGCGGTCCATGGCTTTCTTTTTGGTGCGCACGCGTTCCAGTGGTTCGATGCGCCCATCGACTACTTCCAGGATCGGTTTGAAATTCAACGCTGTACCCAGGAAACGCGATGCCCTGCCAATGCGCCCGCCGCGATGCAGGAATTCCAAGGTGTCCACTAGGAAGAACAGGTTGGATTGGTCCAGACTCTTCTGCGCTACTGCCGCGCATTCTTCCAAGCTGGCACCATTCTCTGCGGCCCGGGCGGCCATGATGATCGCCCAGCCCGTTGCCAAGGAAGCGGTGAGCGAATCGATAATGGTGATCTTGGCATTTGGGAAAACTGTCTTGGCCTGTTCGGCGGAACTGTATGTACCCGAAAGCTTATGTGAAATGGTGACTACCAGGATGTCTTTCCCGGCATCCAGCAGTTCCCGGTATATGCTCTCGAAATCAGCAGGAGTGGGTTGTGTGGTGGTTGGCATCACATCAGTATTGCTCAAACGCTCGTAGAACGCGTCGGGTTGGATGTCGATTCCATCCCGTAACTCTTCTTCTCCCCAGATTACCATGCACGGGGCCACACGCACGTCGTATTTTTTTACATATTCTTCGGGAAGATAGGTGGTGCTATCGGCTACAAGGGCAACTTTTGACATTTTCGTTTCTCTCCGGCTCACTGAAAATACAATAATTCCAGCATGCCATCGGATCTTATTCTGGCATGCTGCTATATTATATAAACCCGGTAAGGAAAGGGGAGTTACGCAGAGATGATATGCGGATTAGTTCAGTCGCGCTCGATCCAGATGGTGACCGGACCGTCGTTGGCGATTTCCACCAGCATGTGCGCCCCGAATTGTCCGGTTTGGGTGGGAACACCGAGGGCGCGCAGCATATCGGCAAAGCGCTCGACCAGCGGTTCGGCGATTTCAGGCGGGGCCGCGTCGGTAAAGGAAGGGCGGCGGCCTTTGCGCGTATCGGCGTAGAGTGTGAACTGTGAGACCACCAGGGCGCTGCCGCCTACGTCCAGCAAGGAGCGGTTGATCTTGCCTTCCTCGTCTTCGAAGATGCGCAGGTTGGCGATCTTGTTGGTGAGGTATTCGGCTTGATCTTCACCATCCTGCGGGCCGATACCTAAGAGGATGACGACCCCTTGACCGACCTCGCCGATGGTTTCTCCGCCTACACTTACCCGTCCCTCGCTGACTCGCTGCACGACAACGCGCATATTTCCTCCGATGATTATGTGGTTTGCTTCGGTGCTTAGTATACCTTTAACACAAATAGCACGAATAAAACGAATGACACGAATGTTTATTTGTACTTATTCGTGTCATTCGTAACATTAGTGTAATTCGTGTTATAAGCCTTTACCCACCTTCACCTGGAAAATGCCCATGCTCCCGCACGTAAGCCACGATGCCGCCCGCCCGTATGATCTCGCTGGCGAACTCGGGCACGGGCGGCAGGGCAAGCACCGCGCCGTTGTGGGTAAGCGTGCCCGCCGCCAAATCCAACGCCACCTGGTCGCCTTCCGATAGGCGTTCAACGAGTTCCGGGGCTGTGAAGATGGGAATGCCCAGGTTGACGGCGTTGCGGTAGAAGATGCGCGCAAAACTACGCGCGATGATCGCTCCGACAGCACGGCGTTTCAGCGCCAGGGGGGCGTACTCACGTGAGGAGCCGCAGCCAAAGTTTTCCTCAGCCACGATGATGTCGCCGGGCTGGGCGTGTTGGTTGAAGTCCGGGCGCGCCTCGATGAAGGCCGCTGTAGCCACGTCCTCGTCGGGGCGCATGTAGGGCGCGTAACGCCCCGGAACGATCTGGTCGGTGTCTACATCTGCGCCGAATTTCCATATGCTTGCCATATTGTGTTCCTTCTCTATATCGTACGCGGGTCGCTGATGCGCCCGGTCAGGGCTGTGGCTGCCGCTACTGATGGGGAAGCCAGGTAAATTTGCGAAGTCGGCGCGCCCATGCGGCCCTTGAAGTTACGGTTGCCGGTCGACAGGCAGAC
>JBNKDB010000506.1:0-13159 GCA_050288045.1 Anaerolineales bacterium
AGCAAGGTTTTTTCGCCCGAGGGCAACGTTTCCTAAATGCAGTTGGATGATCGAGGCGAACCAATCTGATCCTAATTCCTTGTATATGATGAGCGCTTCTTCCAGAAAAGTTTCAGCACGGTTTCCATCACCCTGATTGACAGCCAGCACGCCACAGCTGAATAAAGCCTCTGCTAAGACAATGCTTTGGTTGCATTCGCGAATGATCGGTAAGCTTTGGGTAAATAGATGTTTGGCAAAATGCAAATCGCTTTGCCACATGGCTACCAGGCCAGCTTCGACTTGTAAGAATGCTCGCAGGCATTTGTCGTTGTGATCTTCGATCTCTGATAGCGCTAAGGTAAAGGAAGTGCGGGCTTCATTCAGATAACCGCGCCGGTAGCGAAGCCAGGTCAAGTCGATGAGCAATTTCCAACTGGCCGGTTGAGTATTGGGCTTAGTTCGCAGCCATTCCCAGGCTGATCGATAGTTCTGATAATCGGCTTGTAGACGGTCTAGCCAACGTTCACCCTGTTCGGAAAATAGTTTTTCCCGCGCTTGCCCGGCGATCCCCGCAAAATAATTGGCATGTTGCGTGTGTAATTGATCGATTTCTGCAGCTGATAGTTTTTCTGCGGCAAAGCTGTGGATGGTTTCCAGCATCGTGAAGCGGGGCTGGTCTAGATTGGTATCAACTGGATAGATCAGACTGTTATCGAGCAAACTCGATAGACTTTCCAGCACATCTTCTCCCCCATCAGGATTGCAAATCGCTTCCGCCGCTTCCAGTGTAAAACCGCCAGAAAAGCAGGCCAACTTTTTGAACAGGTCTTGCTCCTGGCCATTCAATAATTCGTACGACCAATTGATTGTGTTGTAAATGGTTTTTTGCCGGGAAGGGACATCCTGATTGGCGTGTGACAATAGATCGAAATTTTCTGTCAGGCGTCGGTGTAATTGTTCCAGAGAAAATAATTTTAATCGCGCCGCGGCTAACTCGATAGCCAACGGCAGCCCATCCAGCTTACCAACAATTTGGCGTAAGTAATTATCGTTTGTATCATCCAATTCAAAGTGTGGGTCTATGTGCCTGGCATATTCAATGAACAGACGAACGGATGCTGTTTCAGTTAATTCTTCATGGGAGTCGTTTTCTTTTGGCAAGGCTAGTGGCAATACTGGATATTCGTATTCGCCACGGACGCGGAGGGGTGTCCGGCTGGTAACGAGCGCAGTGATCTGGCGGCAGGTAGAGAGAATGTCCAGCAGGATGGGGCCAGCAGATACAACTTGTTCAAAATTATCCAGGAGAAGCAGAAGGTGCTTATCTGCCAGATAGTTTTTAATACTGTCTATAAGATTTTCTGCATCGCGCTCACGAACATTAAGTGCATGGGCAACGGAGGAAATAAAATCTTCCGGCTTTCGTGCGGATTCTAGATTGATCCAAACGATGCCGTCTTTGTACTGGTCTGATAGATGACCAGCGATTTCCAGACTCAGCCGGGTCTTGCCAACGCCGCCTGGTCCCGTCAAGGTCACCAATCTAACCTCGGGGAGTTTCAGTTGTTTGTTGAGTTTATCAAACTCATTTTCTCGGCCAATTAACGGGGTGATTGGATGAGGAAAGTCGCTTGTACGTTTGTGCTTTGAAGGAGAAGGGATTATGTCTTTTTTCGATAGCAATTGCGCTTGTTCGAAGTAATCGGTCATGATTAAAGCCAAATCATCTCGAATGATCTCACCCAATTCTTCCGCGCTCGAGAAATATTTATAAGATACATTGCCATCGGCTTTAATGCGCTGAATAAACTCCGTCAATGCTGGTTCTCGGTCTGGTGCCGGGGATTTGAAATAGATTAATTTGGGATGTTCTTTAGCCATCAGATATTCATCTTCCAGCCCAGAAATATCCATATCAGGAGCCACCCACCCGTATCGTTGCCAGTAGATGCCAATGAAAATGTGGCTTTGTTTAACGTAAGCTTGATAGACGTTGCGCGGCGGGTGTGGGCGGGCGCCAAGTTCGAATAATACTGGCACGAGATGCAATGAACTGATAGCTACCTGGGCGCTCTGGCGTTCGGCAGCAAGTTCTTTGAGGGTGGAGCTGATGAATACTCGCAATCTTTGGTCTGGCGTGCGGATGACCTGATTAGGATCTTGCTTTTTAAGATCTGCTGACGACATAAAATATCCTGTTCTTTGAGACATTGTCCGCTATCGGATTTTGGCCCAGGAGAGGCTATGTAATATTCCGCTTTATTATATACGTTTTGTCCAATTGCTGTGATATAAACAAAGTTTTCCAGCCAGCCGTGTATAGAAAGTAATGACTAATTCGAATTTTGACCACAGGACTTAGGGAGAGACATAAGGGTGACGAGTCTGTGAGGATTATTCGTAATGAATCGCTTCCAGGATTTGCGTTCGGGCGGCGCGGCGTGCTGGTGGAATGGCAGCAACCTGCGATACCAGCAGGGCCATAACCAGACCGACCAAGATGCCTTCGGGGGGAATGGTAAATGTGAGTTTGTAACCTGACATGGCCGTCATCCCGATGAATAGAATGCGCGCTAGGATTACGCCGGTTGCGATTCCTAATATCCCTCCGATAACGCCCATCAAACCGGCTTCTGCCAGAACCATGCGGACAATTTGACTGCGTGAAGTCCCAATCGCTCGCAGCATACCAATTTCCTGCGTACGTTCGATCACGCTGACCGTCAGGGTGTTGATCACTCCTAAAGAACCTACCAGAACAGAAATCAATGTCATCACATCGAACATGCGAAAAGCTTGCTCCATCAAGCTTAAGGCCTGATCTCGAATCGAAGTATTTGACTCCAGTGTGAGATGATAACGGTAACCATAGAGTTCTTCGATATTGGTTTGCAAGCGCGAAACAGATGTTCCTGGTTGGGCCTTCACCATTAGCATGCTGGCGTCATCGATGCGGAAATGCCGCCACATGGTATCCCAATCGCCCTGTATGACCAAACCTTGATTGTAAAAGTCTACTACGACGCCAGCAATCTGGAAAGGAACAAAGCCGCGGCGGGTATTCAGGTAAATATACTGACCTGGCGATAGACCGTATTTTTCGGCTAGTACACTGGAGATAAAAACGGTGTCTTCATTTTGGAGTTGTTCGATCGCCTTTTGGGTGTCGATCTGTTCGCCGCTGAAAACAAAACTGGTCACTCGGGTATATTCTCTGACATCGATGGCCATAAATTGAAGATTTTCGCGATTGCCGTCTGGCGTTTGCCACTCGACTTCGAAATATCTCAGTGGAGCTACCGCATTAACCCCATCAACAACGCGGATGCGCCTTTCAATATCGTTGCCCAAACGCACAGAAGAGGTGACGTAGATATCTCCTCCCAGGTAAGCTTTTATCCAGGTTTGCAAGTCAGAGGCAAATGATTCGGTCATACCGCGCACCATGATAATCATGGCTACCCCAACCATCAGCGCGGCAACAGTCAGCGTTGTGCGCAGCCTTGAGCGTTGAACGTTGCGGCTCCCCAGCGCACCGCTGGATCCATAAATCCATTTTAAGAATGGGCGGGATACGCGCTCCCAAACACCAACCGTAACCGGGATCAGTAGCGTTGCTCCGGTGAACAATCCAAAAACGGTCATGCTCCCTAGGCGGAATTGGACGTCATAAGGAAAGGGATTAATCAGCAGTAAGACTAATGAAGCCAATAGGAGCATCAAGCCCACTGTCCAGCCATATCGAATGAGCCAGCCCTCCTTGGATTTTCCGCGCACTCGAAATGCTTCGATCGCCGAAATGCGGCCGGCCTGCCAGGCTGGGATTCCCGCTGCCAGGAAAGTAACCCCAATCCCGATCAACATGCTGAACGAGATATCTGTAATCGATATATTTATGTCGCCAAGATTTTGATTTAGAAAGATTTCCATGAAACGGGTCAAGCCAAGGGCCATTGCAATTCCTAAACCTATTCCCAGGCCTGATCCGACAACACCCAGCAGTGCGGCTTCGATGAATACGCGGTTCATGACTTGCTGCCGGGTCATTCCGATCGTACGCAGCAAACCAAATTCGCGTGTACGCTCAACCACGGTCATCGCAAAAGCATTGTAGATCAGAAAGGCGCCCACGAATAAGGCAATCCCACTCATGAAATTCAGGCCAATCTGGTAGTTTTGCAGCATCTGGGTCATGCGCTCTCCCTGGCCGGAGGGATAGGTCACGGAGTAATCATCTCCCAGGCTATCTTGTAGCGCGGTACGCAGGGTAGCCAGTTCATCGGTGTCGGGGTTGGGCAAGGTGGGCACAATATCAACCTGGTCAATTTCGTCCCCTCTTTCGAAAATCTGTTGGGCGGTAGCGAGGGGGATCACACCAAAATCCCCACTGTTGGTTTGTCCAGGGCCTTCGCGCGCAATCAGACCGATCACTTCAAAATTATCGATCCCGTTTGGTGTGAGTAAACCAATACGGTCCCCAACTTTGATATTTTCATCTTCTGCCAGATTCTCAACCAGTATAACTTCGCGCTTATTAGAGCCATCGGAGAGGAACTCCCCGGCAGTCAGATTGTAATCGCGGGTTTGTGATTCGAGCGAAGGGACAATGCCGTGGAGTACAATTCCGCCCCCACTGGCACCAAAGAAACTCATTTCTATCCCTCCCTCCGATTGACTGTCTGCCAGATCAGTATGGGCGATGACCAATGGGTTTGCTACTTTTACATCGGGCATTTTTTCTATCTTGGCCAAAACCTGGTCAGAAAATCCACCTTCATTCACAGAGGAAGAGGAGATGGTTAATTTTGCCCTGCCAGAGGTGCTCTCAAATAATTCCAGGATAGAATTCATGGCGGTTTGGTTAGTTGCCCGGATAGAGAACATCCCGGCCACACCAAGCACGATCCCGAAAGCGCTAAGCAAGAAGCGAGTTGAGCGAGAGCGAATCGATCGAATTGTAAGTAGGCGTGTTAGCAGCATCTTAGGTTTCTAGTCTCTCCATTGTGCTCATAATGCCGCGCAACCTTTCGCTAAGCGGCATTTCTGAGTCTGGCTTGAATTCGTGGGCAATATCCCCGTCGCGTAAAAAGATGACGCGATCTGCATAAGCAGCTGCTTTTGGATCGTGGGAAACAACGATAACGGTTTGGTCTAGTTCGTCGCATGAGCGGCGCAGTAAATCCATGATGGCTGTGCCGGTTTTTGTATCCAGGTTCCCGGTTGGTTCATCTGTCAATAATATGGCAGGTTGGGTAATCAGGGCGCGCGCAATTGCCACGCGTTGCTGCTCGCCGCCAGATAGTTGGTCGGGTTTGTGATGGCGGCGCTCGAGCAAACCAACCATTTCCAGGAGGTGAGTGAGGTGTTCCTCATATTTACGCGGGTCTTTACCATCAATGATGACCGGTAAAAGAATGTTCTCTTCTGCGGAAAGTGTGGGTAAGAGATTGAAGAATTGGAACACAAATCCGACATTATGGCGTCGGACCAGGGTGGCCTGGCGTTCGGATAGATCGGCTAAAGATTCTCCCGCCAGAACAACGTTCCCCTCTGTGGGCGTGTCCAGTCCCCCTAATAAGTGCAGTAAGGTTGACTTGCCGCTGCCGGAAGGCCCCATGATGGCCACAAATTCTCCCTTGGCAACTTGAAAGTCGACACCCTTTAGCGCACTGATTACAAACTCGCCCAAGTGATACTCTTTGCGCAACTCTTTTGCTTCTAATACATTCACATTACAGCTCCTGATGGTTTTCTTGATGGATGATGACTTCGCCAGAATGTCCATTGACGGTGATGATGGCATGGTCTGGTAAGTTGGTGGCATTGGCTACAGAAACGACTGCAGGAATATTATATTCACGCGCAATGATCGAGCTGTGCGAAAGCATTCCACCGGATTCTGCAATCACAGCCCCTGCCCGGGCAAAGAGCGGTGTCCAACCTACATCCGAGTACGGGATCACAAGCACATCGCCCTCTTCTACTTTATTAAAGTCACTCAAGCCACGAACGACCGTGACCCTGCCGGTGTAATGTCCAATTGAAGTTGGCACACCGATCAATTTTTCTGTAGCGGTGTCTTCGACGGGTGGCGGATCATCCCCATAGATGACTGTAGGTAAGGTAATATCGCTGAATCGTTTGATATCTTCTTTGTGGCGGGCGATAAGTTCGCGCGCGGTTGGGCTTGGAGAGGCTCCGGCGACTAAATGCCGCACCTCTTCATCCCGCAGGAAAAAGATATCTTCGGCAGTATCGATCAAGCCGCGCTGCACTAAATGGGAACCAAGTGCAAGGTAATAATAGCGGAATAGCCCATAGCCGTGATTGTATGCTGCCCCAATTCGCTCCCGTAACAAATGGAATTCACGGGCGCGCTTATAGAAGAACAAGAACCCTAACCGTGCAAATCCGCGTAAGCTGAGGTCTTCCAGACGGATTTTCCTTTTGCTGTCTTTCGATGCTGGAGTGAAATTCAGGATGAGAGCTAAGACCACATCTGGCGATTCACGCCAGGGGATGAACGAGAAATCGTTGCCGTTATCGCTCAAATAACCGAAACGATCAATGAAACTCGTTACCTGATTTTGAAAATTATCAAGCTCTGGAAGGCTAATGAATTCCGCGTACGTACAGCTTCGGACTTTGTCCTGGATATCTGGATCAAGATTGATAAATCGCTCGTGAAGGACATGCAAATGATAGGTTGGATCGTAATTTGTGATTTCCGGTACGCCCGCCATCAAATCGAACTCGGAAAAATCGACACCTTTTTTCGCAAGTTGGTTTTTAAGGACTTGATTGTACATCGCTAACAAGAGCGGGCCGACAATATTGTAATAAGCCGCTTCTTGAACGATATCAAAGAGGCGATCAATTTCATTGAGTAGCTCATTTTCTTCAAGCTGGCTGGCGGTTTGGTAATCGAAGGTTTGAAAGCGTTGCTCAATGCGGGGCAGCGCCTTGTGCATACGTCCGGCAAATTGCCATTTTTCAAAGAGAAAGGCAAGAATGCTGGGTAGATGTAAATAAGTCTTGAGCGTGGGCCTCATCGACGGTTTCTCTACGTCGGGGAATATCCCCATTAGGGTTTCTACAGAATCCGCTGGGAGGCCAATTTCCTGGAAGATTTGTCCCATTGTGCCCATATTGAAGTAAACGCGGTAATAAAAGGGTTTTGCCAGATCTTCGGCTTTTACACTTGTTTTCCCCAGCAGTTCGGTCAGAATACGTACCCACATAGCGCAGACCAGGGGAATATTTACCGAGCCAATCAAAGGCTTGATCATGCCGGGAACCATTTCTTTGGAGATATGGTTGGAGTAAACATTGTGTTGGTTCAGGGTAGTGATCTCGCGCACCTGCAACCAATATAGCTGCTTTCCATCATAAACCCATTCCAAATCAACGTGCGCCTTGAGCTTTTCGGAGATCAAACGAGTTTCGGTTACGATTTGATCAATCAACGATTGTGGAAATCCATTGGGTTCTGGCTGGGAAATCCAGTTGTCCCATTTGTTTATCCAGCGCATGGGGGTGACCCCGGTCTGCACTAGTGCTTCACCGCAGCCTTCGACGGCTTCGACCACGATTTCATCGGCGCCGGTAACCGGATTACGACTCAACACAACCCCGGCAAATACAGGCTGGATCATTTTCTGGATGATGACAGCCATGTAGAGGTCTCGGGCAGTGATGCCGTGCATCTTTAAATAGGATACGACTTGTGCTGATTTCGCTGTCCCCCAAATTGACCAGATCGCTTGAAAAACACCATCGACACTTGTGACATTCAATACCGATTTAAATTGCCCTGCAAACGAACGATCGATGCTATCTTCGATATTTGCTGATGAACGAACCGCATAAAGGGTGTCGGCTTCGATGTTTTTTGCAAGTTCACGGCGTAATTGATCGACCAGCGCAACGTTGTCTTGCAAGTAATGCTGGTAAGCTTTCCAAGAAACCACATAGGTTTCGGGAATTTGGATCCCGTTTCTGGAGAGCCGGAAAAGATTTAAGGCTTTGTTGCCAATCGATACTGGTGGTTTCCGCTTGTTGAGTTTGATCAAGTATCCCATGAGGAGTTCCGATCTGTTGTTTATTTCATTTGATTTCGACCCGGAAAAATTTTGCAATCTTTAGCATGCCGCGCCCCATCGGGTTCGATTTCAGGTTTCCCATGCCGTATTCCAGGTACTTTCCTTCCTGCTTATATTTCATTGCGGTTTGATATTCAGGAATCATCGCCAGGATGAAAATCACATTTAATGCCAACGCATAAAGAATATAAGTCCAATTGCCACCTGAGCGCCACCAGAACCAGGGGATCAATAACCACAGCCAAGATAAGCTGGCTACGATCATGTTGCGGAAAACAAGCATACCCAACAGCAATCCTGCCAATGGACATACCAGAGCAGCTACCCAATCGATGACCAGCAGTCCCCCCAAGATAGCTGAAAATCCCGACCCGCCGTGAAACCGGTAATAGATTGGCCAGACGTGTCCGAGCAGCCCACAAACTGCAGCAACGAGGGCATATTCAGGCTGCTCTGGAAAAAATAGCTTTAGCAATAGGGTGGGCAAGAATACTTTGAGAATATCCAAAATGCCAACGGTCATGCCCCCCCTGGCGCCGAGAACGGTGCTGGCGGTATTCCCCCCGATAGTTACAGCTTTGTAACTCTCATCGGTACCATCGATGGAGACTTCAAATTCGGTTATGTCCCTCCCTTTTGTCCACAGGCGGGTAACCAGGCGCGCGAATGAAATGGAGCCAAATAGGTAGGAAAAAATGACAACGAGTAGTATCATACCTGCTTCCATCGATTCCTCCAAAATTTAGTGCTGATGAGGATAAGGTTTAGTATTTAACTGTTGATATTTTGTTGAAAATATTGAACCGATACTGGAAAACATCATGCAGTTGATACCAGTAAGCATTTTTAACGGCCCCGGCCACTTTGCCGTTTGATAATAACAAAGTGGAAATATGTATATGCTAATTTGATTGAGAGATCGACGCTGCTTTTAATGTTGTATTAATAATAATATAAATTACAAAATTTTGCTTAAGATTTTTATATAATTTCAAAGAGGCCGGTAGTGTATCCCGAACGAAGTGTGGCTGAATCTGACGCTTTGGAACAAGTGATGTGTGGGGTAGGGTGTTTGAACAGTTGATTAAAATGATACATTTGGAATAGCGAACATGCGTTCGGTGCATTATAATCTTGCTTATCATGGATATAGCACAAAATGGACAAGATTTGTCCTATCGCATTGACGCGGTCAAAAGGTATGTTAGCGAACATACCGCCGAATCACTTGATCGGGCAACTTTGGCAAGGATTGCCGGTTTCTCTATATCTCATTTTCACCGCGTCTTTCTAGAAAATACGGGTGAGAATATCGCCAGTTACGTGCGCCGCGTGCGTCTGCAGCGCGCCGGGCGAAAACTGCGTATGGGCGCAGTGGATATTACCGAAGTCGCCCTGGCTGCCGGTTATGAAACGCACGCCGCGTTTGGAAAAGCGTTCAAAAAGCAATACGGTTTCAGTCCGAGTGAATTTCGCCAGCTGAGTTGTAATGCAGCGACCAAAATATTAATGGAAGGATGATAGGTATGAAAATTACATTGAGTAGTGTATTCGTAGACGATCAAAGCAAGGCGCTTGCGTTCTACACCGAAGTCTTAGGTTTTGTTGCCAAGCGGGATATTCCATTAGGGGAAGCCAGATGGTTGACGGTGGTTTCACCTGCCGAACCGAATGGTGTTGAGTTATTGCTCGAACCGAACAGCAATCCGGTTGCCCAGGTATTTCAAAAGGGAATCTTCGAGCAGGGTATCCCGCATACTGCCTTCGAGGTCGATGATGTCCAGGCTGAATATGCTCGCTTGAAGGAACTGGGGGTAGCCTTTACGATGGAGCCAACCAATATGGGGACGACTACCGTGGCTATCTTCGATGATACCTGTGGCAACCTGATCCAGATTTATCAGATTACGGGGGAATAGAGAAAAGGCAAACGTTTAGAATTGATTCGCAATGAAGCATTAGCGCCAATAAGCGTTAATGCTTTTTGTTTAAAGGATGAATAATTGAAATTTTGACATATAATCTTACACAAAGGGAGGCAGCTTTTTCTATCTGCCCACGAAAGGTAATGTTGTGTTCTTCCGAGTTCACGTAAAAAAGCGCGTTCGATTTCTACAAACGATCCTTGATTATTATTGGGGTGATGCCTTTGTTTCTTTTGAAGGTGATTTGTCGACCGGAGACTTTAGTGATTTCCCTGGTGTTTCATATCGTCCAAGACTTATATTTAAGCTAAATAAGTTTCGTCCAAGGCTTCTTATACTCAAACGAAATACGTTATCGTCTGAGTTCGATATTGCCATCTTGCCATTGGAAGAACACACCGTTGAAATCATAAAGAAAGATATTTTGAATCATATTGGGGTTAGGTATAAAGTGATCCACATTCAGATTGCCAAGCATGGAGAATTGGTGGCGGGAATATATGATAATTTTCACCCCGATACGGTTTGGGTAAAAGAATTCCCCGAATCCGTTCTAGAGAAAATGCTTGAAGATAAGATTATCGCGGCTTACACGCCTGTGGTGAGATGAACAGTTCCTCGTGTCAATTCAAAAAACGGATTTGTTATACAGCAAATCCGTTTTTTTAGGGGTCTAGAGCTTTTTTTTACGGATACTCTTCCGCCAGTAAAGCCTGGATAGCCGCTTCGGTTTCGGCGTAAGCGCCTTCGCCGATGTGCGTGTAGCGAATGTTGCCTTGTTTGTCGATCAAATATAAGGTTGGCCAGTAGCGGTTGTTATAGGCTCCCCAGGTCTTGCGGTCGTTGTCCTGGGCAACGGGATAGGGGATCTCCAGGCGTTCGATGGCTGCTTTCAGGTTCTCCAGGTCGTGTTCATAATCGAATTCGGGGTAGTGATTGCCGATCACTACCAGGCCCTGGTCTTTATAGGTATTGTGCCATTCCCTCAACGAGGGAATTACGTTCCGGCAGTTTATTCAACCAAACGTCCACATGTCCAGCAGCACGACCTGGCCACGCAGGTCTGCCAGGCGCAGCGGCTGGTCGGTGTTGAGCCAGATTTCATTTTCCAGTTCTGGGGCCGGGCCCAAATTCTTCAAGTTAACCGCTGGTTGAGGATCGTTTGACGGCTGAGTGGGTTCTTGTTCGGAAGGCGCGGGGTTGCTGGTCGGCGCACTGGCAGTCGAGCAGGCGGTCAGGAACAGGGAGAACACCAGTAATTTCCAAAGTTTCATCATTTATCCTTTACGGTTACGAGATTCGCTATAGGATAATTAGAACCGGAAAAGATTAAGATTTTCTTACGCTGGGATTAACGATGGGGAAGCGCTAGTGCGCGCCGTTTTGTGGTGCGGGGAGTAGAAAAGTGAAGGTCGTGCCGATGCCGTAGTCGCTGTCTACGTTGATCTGGCCCCCAATGCCCTCTACGTAGTCTTTGGTCCAGTACAAGCCAAAGCCCATTCCCCCGGATTTGGTCGTCCACTTGAGCTCGAAGATATCGCGCAGGTGCTCCGGCTTGATGCCTGAGCCGTTATCGGTGATCGTGATTTCGATCATGTCTGGGGTTTGCACCCGGCTGCGCACCCAGATCAGCTTGTCCTTTTCAGCCCCTTTTTGGATGATCGCTTCCTTGGCATTCTTGATGATCACGGTGAAAGCCTCTTTGAGCATGTCTGGGGAAGTGTGGATCACCGGTAACCCTTCCGCCAGATCGACCTGGAGGGTGAGGTTGCCAATATCCTCTGGTCTGGGGAAGACTTTATCCAGGGCACGCTGGATGGCCCTATTGACATCAGTAGGTTCATCACGGATGTCGCGCCAGGGTTCGTGCAGGTTATCCAGAATTTTTGCAGCCTTATCCAGGCGTTGGGCGATATCGGGTGTGGAAGCGAGCATGTCGCTGATCAGGTCAATATTATCCGGGTTGACTTCGTGCTGGCCGACCAGGCGTTGTAATACCTGGGTGTAGGTCTTGAACACGCCAATGTGGTTGCGCAGTTCGTGCAGATAGGCGGTGGCGCTGAAGGCCATGCGCCCAAAGGTCTCGGCGACCTGGCGGCGGTCTTCGGCTTTTTGGTACAAGCGGGCGTTATAGATTCCAGCCGCGGCTTGCTGCGCGAAACCTTCCAGCAATTCGATCTCGCCCTGGCTGAACTCGCGCGAGCGTGAGGCCGCAAACAAATTCCCGATCACTCTACGTTGGCGCTTGCCGTCCTGCCCGGTTTCCAGGAAGAAAGGTACGGCGATCACCTTGTGGATGCCCAGCGTGTCCTGAATGGCACGTACCATTGGGCGAGCGACATCGGGTGTGATCGGCCGGAAAAGATCGAAAAGCTCATCCGAGATGGTTGGCTTTCCGGCTTCCACGGCACGCACGCTCAGGTTGTCTTTATATTCACGTTTGTAGCGGTAGACGCGCGCCACTTCCGGATCGGTCAGGCTGAGCGGAGTGGGCGAAAAGCGCGAGATTTGCTGCTCGAATTTTTGGATTTCTTCCCGGGAGGCGATTTCGGGGGCGATGGAGAAAGCGCGTACGGCGATTGAGTCGTCTGCTTCGTAACTGCCCACCATCGCGCCGATATAACCCAGGTCGGCGACTACGCCTTCGGCGATGCGCTGTAGGATTTGTTCTTCGCTGGCTAGATTGGTCTGGAGGGTGTAGACGATTTCCTGGGCGATCCTGCCTTGCAAACTGCGGCGTTCAGCCTCGATGGCGGCCGCAGCCTGGCGGCTGAGGGCGGTGAGCACGCTCAGGTCTTGCTCGGTGATTGGGCTGCTTTTGGCGGCGAACATGTTGCCGACGATCTCCGGTTTGCTGCCGTTGGTGGTGTAAGGTTGCAGGAAAAAAGGAATGGCAACCACTTGCTTAACGCCCAATCCCTCCTGGATGCCGCGCACGGTTTGGCGGGAAGCTGCCGGGGCGATCGGGCAGAACAGGTCGTACAATTCGTCGCTGATGATTGGCCCGCCGCTTTCCACGGCCTTGACGCTCAGGTTCTGGCTGTAGCTTTCATCGTATCGGTAGACACGCGCGATCTCCGGGTCGGTGATACTGACCGGGTGGCGGGTGAATTTCGAGACCGCGGTTTCGTATTGCTTGATCTGTTCCAG
>JBNKDB010000507.1:0-2862 GCA_050288045.1 Anaerolineales bacterium
ACCGACCTGGAAGGGGGATCCCGCTTCGGCTATGCGCTGATCTGGGTGATCCTCATGTCGAATATGATGGCAGTGCTCTTACCAACCTTGTCTGCGCGTCTCGGGATTGTCACCGGAAAGGATCTTGCCCAGGCATGCCGATCAGAATATTCGAAATCGGCCTCATTTGCACTTTGGATCTTGTGTGAGATTGCCATTGCCGCATGCGACCTCGCCGAAGTGCTGGGCACCATTCTTGGATTGAATCTTCTCTTCGGTCTTCCATTGCTTTGGGGAGCGCTGGTAACTTTGTTCGACACTTTCCTGCTGCTTGCCATCCAGAAATTAGGCATTCGCAAGATGGAAGCTTTCATCCTGTCGCTGATCACCGTCATTGCCGGTGGTTTCATTATCAACCTTTTTCTGGCCAAACCCGATTGGGGCGCAGCCGTGGCCGGGCTTACGCCTGCCCTTCCCGTGGGGTCGCTGTACATCATACTCGGGATCATCGGCGCTACCGTGATGCCGCACAACCTATATCTGCACTCCTCGCTGGTACAAACACGTCGGGTATCAAGGACAATCGATTCGAAGGCCCAGGCCTGCAAGTTCAATTTCATCGATTCTGCGATCGCTTTAAATGCGGCTTTTTTTGTTAACGGAGCAATCCTTGTTCTTGCAGCCGCAGTTTTTTATCGAAACGGGATTGTCGTCACTGAAATTCAGCAAGCATACAAGTTGCTCGAACAACTCCTGGGATCACGTGTTGCCCCAATCGCCTTTGGATTGGCGCTGCTTGCCGCCGGCCAAAGCTCGACTTTAACCGGGACGCTGGCGGGACAGATCGTAATGGAAGGTTTCGTGAAGATTCGGCTGAGACCCTATCTCCGACGTCTGATCACCAGATCCATAGCACTTCTGCCGGCCGTTGTGGTTATCGCCATATCGGGGGATCAGGGAACCTACAAACTCTTGATTCTCAGCCAGGTGATTCTAAGCCTGCAGTTGCCATTTGCCATCGTTCCGCTGGTTCATTTCACCAGCGATAAATTGAAAATGGGTTCTTTCTCCAGCAAAGCATGGGTAACGGTATTGGCCTGGATCACTTCAGCCATCATAATCGCTTTAAACGGAAAGCTGGTATACGACCAGATCACGGAATGGATGCAAGGCGGTGCCCCCTTATTCGTTTCAATTCTCACGATTGGCGTTGCCGCCGCAATATCATTGTTCCTCCTATACATTATCGTACTTCCATTGATTCGCGGGCAAAAAGGTTGGGAAGCAGAAAAGCCATCCGGCGCTTCGGCGGTAATCGAGGCGATCAAGACGCATCACTCAAAACATATCGCAGCCGCATTGGGGCGTGATGAGGGTGATATGGCGATTGTCAGCCGTGCCCTATCTCTGGCAAAAGCGGAGGGAGCGCTGCTCACCCTGATCCATGTAACCGATTCCGCTCCGGCACAGGTCTATAACCAGGATGTTTATGACGAACACACGCGCGAAGATGAACAATACCTGCTGGAAATTGCAGCAGAGGTGCGCGCATCCGGGGTTGCTGTTGAGATTGCGCTCCCCCACGGCGATCCCTCAAAAGAATTGATCGGTTTTGCAGAAGCACACAATGTCGATATGTTCGTCATGGGATCGCACGGACACCGCTTAATCGGCGACTTGATTTGGGGTCAAACCGTCGATCCGGTCCGCCACAAGGTGGGAATCCCGGTATTGGTGGTTCGCTAAAAGCAACAATAGCCCATCTATTGCAGGCCTCAGGCATCGTAATTGAACACAAGCCCGACAACCCGCACCTGATCGCTCCTATTTCAGAAGCCAGAACTACTTCCGCTTCTTTTGCTCGTTTCTTGCCGAGCTTGCATGCAAATCTTGTCGCTTCATAAAGTGGGCGCTCGGGAACACTTCTGCTGACGCTAATCGATAAAACCCGATGCTCAAAGACCGCATATTTAGCAAGCCAACTGGTTACAAGACAATACCATTCAAGAACCTGAATTCCAGGGTACCGCCAATAAAACCTGTCAAATAACCACTTTTTACAGAGGGCGTCCTATCAGGACCAGGACTACCGGCCCATCCTGATTGATATCATCGGGCTTTCTCAGCGGCCATGCCAGGCCGATGCTGAAATGGGATTTGTCGTCCCATGCCATTTGGATGCCGGTAATCAACTCAACACCGGCGCTGATCAGAACATCATCGTTGTCGAACCGGTCGCCGGCAAAACCGGCATCGATAAAGGTACCCAGGGTAAGGTTGTGCAAAAAAAGCGGCAGGGTTTTGTATCCGGTTTGAAGCCTGACCAGCGGCCATACGACCGTGAGGCTGGTGGATACAGCCTGCGCGTCCTCGATGATGTCGTGATCAAATCCCCGTATGGGGAAGCGGCGGGAAGATCTCTGAGTGAAGTATCCCTCACCGGTGTTGCCACCGATACGGAAGGTGTTGTGGCCCGGTTTGGTGTCACCCCATGTCTTTCCGCCTTCAATTCGAATGACAGTATTGATCTTTTCGCCGAACCAGTAGAGGAGCTCGCCATACAGCGATTGACTGTCGTCGTTGAATACATCCAGCGTCATCGTTGTGCGTACACTTCCCAGCCGATCTTTCCAACCGATACTGGCCCACCAATCTTCTCCGTCTCCCGATTTGTCATCGCGGGATTTGTAGCGTTGCCAATTGGCGGAAAGGATGAGTTCTTTTATCTTCATCGGCGTCCAAGATACATTTGCCTCGACGCGCATTTCGTCTACTGAAAGCCCCCGCTGGGGGGACGAACTGAACGGATACCGCGTGACGCGTGTGCTAAGCGTTTTTGCGTGATACCCTATCCGCCATGAAGATTCACCGTCACTGGGCTCA
>JBNKDB010000508.1:0-17967 GCA_050288045.1 Anaerolineales bacterium
ATGGTTGCGCTGGGATAGACCAATTGTGCCAGGAATTCGATATTGCCCTTCGGCCCCTGAATCGGAGATTGGGCCAGGTCACGCACGGCGTATCCTTGCGAAACGGCAAACGAAAGCACATCCATCAGCACGCGCAAATGCACCTCGGGATCACGGATCACGCCTTTGCCACGGCTGGCCTCTCTGCGCCCGGCCTCGAACTGCGGCTTGATCAGGGCGATTACCTCTCCGCCTGGCTCGCCGAACCAGGCCCGGATCACCGGCAGCAGCACTTTCAGCGAAATAAAAGAAGCATCGATGGTGACCAGTGCGATTGGTTCCGGCAAAGTCTCAACGTGACGGGCGTTGGTGCTTTCCATCACCACCACACGTTCATCCTTGCGCAATTTCCAATGCAAGATGCCCTTGCCCACATCAATAGCGTACACCTTCGCCGCGCCGTTCTGCAGCAGGCAATCGGTAAAGCCGCCGGTAGACGCGCCCACATCGGCACACACCCGCCCCGCCACCTGAAAATCGAAAGCTTCCAACGCGCCCGCCAGCTTTTCGCCGCCGCGCGAGACGTAATCGGGGCCGTGGTCGATTTCCAACACGGCATTCTCGGGCACCTGTACGGACGCTTTGGGAACCACCTGCCCATCGGCGCGCACCTGCCCGGCCATCACCAGGCGCTGGGCCAGCGAACGGCTCTCGGCCAGACCGCGCTCTACCAACAGGAGGTCAATACGTTGCTTGGGCATAGGCTTATTTTAACAGGGGTTTGGAAATAAGGCAGCAGTCAGCTTTCAGCATTCAGCATTAGTTTTGAATAGATAAATTCGTAAGGGCGACGTCATCATCAGAATGATGATCCGTGGTCGCCCAGAGTGAAACTTTTTAATTCTTGCGGACGGATTGCACACCGCTTTACTCTGCATTTCTCCCCGGTTTCATGCTATCATATCGACATGTTGATCGCACTCATCAAAGCATTGCGTCCCAAGCAATGGCTTAAGAACGGTTTGTTGTTTGCCGGCGTGATTTTCGACCGCCAATTGACCCATTACCACGTTCTGGCTGAAACGCTATTGGGGGTTATGATCTTTTCTCTGATTGCCAGCACCGTCTATCTCATCAACGACCTGAGTGACATCGAGGCCGACCGCCAACACCCCCGCAAACGCAACCGGCCAATCGCTTCGGGCGCGCTGCCCACCTCTGTGGCAAAAATCGCTGTGGTGGTTTTGTTCCTGGTTACCTTCCCGGCTGCTTATTTCCTGTCCGTAGAATTCTTCATCGTCTGTGTGATCTACTTCCTACTCAACTTGAGCTACTCGACCTGGCTCAAGCACATCCCACTGATTGATGTGCTGGCGCTGGCGAGCTTCTACGTGCTACGCATCGCCGCCGGGGTGAGCATCATCGTGGTCGAACGCTTCTCACCCTGGCTCTACCTGACGGCTACATTCGGAGCGCTCTACCTGGGCATCGGCAAGCGCCGCGCCGAGTTGGTCGCCAAAGAGAAGAGCGGGCAGGCTACCCGCAAAGTGCTGGACAGTTATACACTCCCTTACCTCGACCAATTGATCACCATCGTGCTGACGATCACGATCCTATCCTACAGCCTGTATACTTTCTCAGCGCCTAACTTGCCGGAAAACCACGCCATGATGCTCACCATCCCCTTCGTGATCTACGGAGTTTTCCGCTATCTGTATCTGGTGCAGGTCAAAGAAGTCGGCGAAGCCCCGGAAGACATCGCCATGTCCGACCGTCCTTTGCAGGTCTCCGTGCTGCTGTGGGGTCTTTCCATCCTGGTCATTTTTTACATCACCTGACAATCCATATCCTAACCTAAATCCCAAACGCTTATTTTTATGCCTGCACTCTCAGCTTCTGCCCCCGGAAAAGTGATCCTCTTCGGCGAACACGCCGTGGTCTATGGGCAACCGGCAATTGCCGTACCCGTCACCCACGTGCAGGCCAAAGCGATCGTCACGCCCAATCCGCGCGGTACGGCCGGGAGCGTGCACATCCAGGCCCCAGATATCGACCTGGATTGCTATTTGCGCGACCTGGCCCCCGAGAACCCGCTGGCGAAAGCGATCAACGGCGTGCTGGCGAGCTTGAACATTGAGCGCCCCCCGGCCTTCAATTTGCGGGTGACTTCAAGTATTCCGCTGGCTTCTGGAATGGGTTCCGGGGCAGCGATTTCCGTAGCCGTGATTCGCGTGGTCGCCAGCTTCCTGGGCCGCCAACTGCCGGACGAGCAAGTCTCGGCGCTGACCTACGAAGTCGAGAAGATCTACCACGGCACGCCCTCCGGGATCGACAACACCGTAGTGACCTATGCCATGCCGGTTTATTTCATCAAGGGCCAGCCCATCCAAACTTTCACGGTCAGCAGCCCATTCACGATCGTGATCGGCAATACTGGCGTGCGCAGCCCCACCAGCGTGGCGGTCGGCGACGTGCGCAAAAACTGGCAGGCCGACCCGGCCCCTTCGGAGGCGCTGTTCGCCCAAATCGGCGAGATCGCCCAGCAGGCCCGGCAGGCCATCGAAGCCGGGGAGATCGAAGCGCTTGGCCCGCTGATGGACGCAAACCACAAATTGCTGCAAGCGCTCACCGTGTCCTCCCCGGAATTGGATCGGCTCGTTGACGCCGCCCGGCAGGCCGGAGCATTGGGTGCCAAACTCTCCGGTGGCGGCCGCGGCGGCAACATGATCGCCCTGGCAGATGCGGACAACGCGGCTGCTATTGCCCAGGCGTTGATGGCGGCCGGGGCAACTGGCACAATCGTGACACAGGTGGGGAGCTAGGAAGCATGGGAGCAGGGGTGGTGGGGAGTAAGAAGGGCATGAGTACAAATCTATTGGCTTTATCTTTTGTCCCACCCTCACCCCACAGCCTTGAAACTGCGTTTCTGCGGCTGTTTCCCCTCTCCCAGCGGGAGAGGGGAGACGGCGAAGCCGGCGGGGTGAGGGAATACAAGCCTCAACAAATACACCTTTCACCTTCAATAACACCAAAAACCTAAGGTTGTCAAATTTCGCAGTAAAATTGAGCAGCAGCCTATAAAATCGGCAAAAAAGTTCAGGCTAATAATCATGCAATCTATAATTCCTAATTTGCAATTCTTAAAACTCGGCGGCTCGCTGATCACCGATAAGAACACCACCAGCACCGTGCGACCGGACGTACTGGCGCGCCTCGCCGGGGAAATTGCGGCGACCTTCACGGCCAACCCAGAGATGCAGCTCGTACTCGGTCATGGCTCCGGGTCTTTTGGGCACAAGGCCGCAAAGAAATACGGCACCCGCCAGGGCGTACACACTCCCGAAGCATGGCGCGGCTACGCCGAAGTCTGGTTCCAGGCCAGCGCCCTCAACCGCCTGGTGGTCGAAGCCCTGCAAGCTGCCGGTCTCCCGGCCATCGCCTTCCCCATCTCTGCTGCCGCAGTTACTACCAACGGCAAGGTAACTACCTGGAATCTAACCCCGCTCAAAACTGCGCTGGAAAAGGGTCTGCTGCCAGTCGTCTATGGCGATGTGGTTGTCGATAGCGAATTGGGCGGCACGATTCTCTCCACCGAAGACATCTTCCAACACCTCGCCTTGCAACTCGAACCGACGCGCATCCTGTTAGCTGGCATCGAAGCCGGGGTATGGGCCGACTTTCCCGCATGCACCCAACTGATCGAAAGCATCACTCCGGACTCCGCCGCGCAAATTTCCGCCGCGGTGGGCGGCTCGGCCGCCACCGATGTGACCGGCGGCATGCAAAGCAAGGTCGCCGAAATGCTGGCGCTGGTCGAGCAAGTCGCGGGCCTGGAAGTGACCATCTTTTCCGGGCAAACACCGGGAGCCATAAAAGACACCTTGCTTGGGGGTAAAATGGGCACGCGCATCTGCGCAGCCTGAGCAAAACCATCATCATCGCACATAGGAGTAATGCATGTTCGACCTCTGGAAACTGAAAGATTACGACCCCGGCAAGGGGCTTACAGCCGGAGCGCACCAGCCCGGCTTCGACGACGGCGACTGGATCGACATCCCCGCTCCTGGCGACGTCCACCGCGCCCTAATGGCCGCCGGGCGCATCCCCGATCCCTACTACGACCGCAACGAAGACCAGGTCGCCTGGATGGAAGACAAGGAATGGTGGTACCGGCTGACCTTCGACACCGCCGCCGAAGCCCTGGCCGAAGATGAACGCCTGCAACTGGTTTTCCACGGGTTGGACACCTTCGTGACCGTCTACCTGAACGGCGCAGAACTCGGCAAGCACCAAAACATGTTCCGCCCGGCCGTCTTCGACGTTAGCGACAAGCTAAAACTTGGGCAACCCAACACGTTGGCGCTGTGCTTCGACCGCCCGCTGGACTACGTCGATGAAGACCCGCCGGAGGAATTCAAATCGCTCTTGTGGGGCCGCAACCAGGAACGCGCCTACATGCGCAAGGCCCAGTTCGGCTACGGCTGGGACTGGGGACCGCGCCTGCCTACCATCGGCATCTGGCGGCCGGTGGAACTCCTCCGCCAGCGTCAGGCCGCTTTCCGCGGCGTGCATTTCTATACCCTTGAAATAAATAAAAAAGAGAATTACGCCCTGGTGGCAGCGCGCGCCGAGATCGAGCGCTTTGCCAATGCCGGTGAATTGCAGGTCTATTACCACCTCTACCACAACGGGGCCAACTTCCACCAGGATGTTTTCATTCTCGCCGGGGAAGAGTCAGCCACAGCGATCTTCAAGATCACCGACCCACAATTGTGGTGGACGCACGATCTGGGCGAACCGGTGCTGCACACATTGGAAGCCGCCTTGATGCAGAACGGTGACGTGTTCGCCGAAACCACCCAGCAGGTCGGCATCCGCACCATCGCACTCGACCAATCCCCCGACTACGAAGAACGCGGCACGCGCTTCTTCCGCTTCGTGCTCAACGGTGTGCCCATCTTCGCCAAGGGCGCCGACTGGATTCCGTGCGATTCCTTTGTTGGGGCCATCCCGGATGCACAATACCGCATGCTGCTGACCTCTGCCCAGCAAGCCAATATGAACATGCTGCGCATCTGGGGTGGCGGGCTGTACGAACACGACATTTTTTACGACTTGTGCGACCAACTCGGCATCCTGGTCTGGCAGGACTTCATGTTCGCCTGCGCCCCCTACCCGGAATACAATCCCACATTCGTGGCCGAGGTCGAGGCCGAAGCACATTATCAAGTGAGTCGCCTGCGCAGCCGCCCGTGTATGGCACTGTGGAATGGCAACAACGAAAATCAATGGATCCACGACCGCCTCAATTGGGACGACCCCGACAACCGCGTCCCCGGCACGCTCTATTATCACGAAATCCTGCCGCGCGTCGTGGCCGAGGTAGACGGCCAGATTCCCTACTGGCCGGGCAGCCCGTTCGGCGGCAGCGACCACGCCGGGATGGAAGACGGCAACCGCCACGACTGGGAAGTGTGGCACGGGAATTCCGTGCGCCGCTTTGGCGAAGAGCCGCACAATTCCTTCTCGCCGGAAAGCGTTTCCTACCGGCGCTACGCCGAGGACATGGGGCGCTTCATCAGCGAGTTCGGTATGCACGCCTCCCCGGTGGCCGAGACGCTGTGGCGCGTGATTCCCGAAGACCAACGCTACCATCACAGCCCGTCGATGGATCACCACAACAAGGACAATCCCAAGAACAAAGGCGATAACCTGATGCTGCCTGTCACCGGCCTGCCGGAGAATATCGAAGAATACATCGACTTCAGCATGATCGCCCAAGCCGAGGGTCTCAAGTTCGGACTGGAACACTTCCGGCAGCGTAAACCGCATTGCTCGGGCACGCTGTTCTGGCAGTTCGACGACTGCTGGCCGGTGCTCAGTTGGGCCGTAGTCGATTACTACGGCTTCGGCAAAGCGGGCTACTACTACGCCAAACGCGCCTACGAACCGGTGCTGGCCTCCTTCAAAGAACTGGCAGACGGCGGTGTGGAGCTATGGGTCACCAATGACACGCTCGCCCCGGTAGAAGGCCAGGTGATCGTCGTCAACCGTAAGTTCAACGGCGAGACCGTGCGTGAAACCGGCCTGACCATCGACATACCTGCCAACGCCAGCCAGATGGTGGCCAGTTGGTCGGCGGCCGAATTGCAAGCCGGCCCCGACCGCTACCTGGGGGTACGTTCCCCAGACAACCTCTTCACCTTCAACCGGCATTTCTTCGCCGCCATCAAAGACCAGGAACGTCCGGCCGCAGTGATCCAGAACACGATCAAGCAGGTGGACGAGCACACCCTGGATGTGGAATTGAAAGCCGACAAATACGCGTATTTCGTCAACCTCTTTATCCCGGAAGAGGGCACCATGTACAGCGACAATTATTTCGACCTGGAAGCGGGAGCCACACATACAGTCAGGATCACCAACGCCGGGGCGCAGCTCACCCCGGACATGCTCACCATCCGCTCCCGTTAGCACCTCAATCAAAATACATCAGGGGCGAGCAGCCGCTCGCCCCTACAATTGACTCCGCTGTTTCCCAACTATGCTTTCCAATATCCCACTTTTTCAATAATCGTGTTCCATTGCCGCAAACTGTCCACCCCCTACTATATTTACAATTCCTATGTTGACATCCGGCATTTCCTGCATTACACTTTTTCAAGCAGGCCGCATGGCCTGTAATTGCATTTTTCCAACCAGTCAACAGAAAAGAGAAACCCGTGTATTTCACACGTGAACAGCTAGAAAAACACGAGGTCCAGACCCTGGCCCCCTATGGGATGCACAGCAAGGATAGCAAGGGCCGGGCCTATAAGGACAAGGAACCGCTCTACCGTACGGCATTCCAGCGCGACCGCGACCGTATCCTGCATACCACCGCTTTCCGGCGATTGGAATACAAGACCCAGGTGTTCATCAACTTCGAAGGCGATTACTTCCGCACCCGCCTGACGCATACCCTGGAAGTCGCCCAGGTCGGCCGCACGGTAGCCCGCGCTTTAGGAGCCAACGAAGACCTGACCGAAGCGATCTGCCTGGTGCATGACATCGGGCACGCTGCCTTCGGCCATTCCGGCGAGCACATCCTCAACCGCCTGATGAAAGACCACGGCGGTTTCGACCACAACCGCCAGAGCCTGCGCACCGTTACCAAACTGGAAAAACGTTTCCCCGACTGGCCGGGCCTGAACCTGAGTTGGGAAGTGCGCGAGGGCATCGTCAAGCATGAAACGGAATACGACATTTCCGACGCCAGCGACTACGACCCCGAACTGCGCGGCAACCTGGAAGCGCAGATCGCCAACGCTGCCGACGAACTGGCCTACACCACCCACGACCTGGACGACGGCCTGACCTCCGGCATGATCACACCGGAAATGCTGGGCGGCATCGCCCTGTGGGAGATCATCGCCACCAGCACCAGTTGGGAAGGCTCCACCCTGAACGAACTCGACCGCCATCGCATGATCCGCCGCCTGGTGGGTTTGCTGGTCACCGACCTGGTCGAGGCTACTGCCCAACGCATCAAGGAAAGCGGAGCACGTTCGGTACTGGACTTGCAACAACTCGATCACAACGTGATCGGTTATACCGAGGACATGCACCGCCGCAACCGCGAACTGAAGGACTTTCTATTTAATAACCTCTACCGCCACCACCGCGTGGTGCGGATGCAGACCAAGGCCGAGAAAGTAATTTCCGACATTTTCAACGCCTACGTGACCGAGCCGGAAATGCTCCCCGAGCACATCCAGCACAACATCGCCGAGATCGGCCTGGAACGCACGGTCTGCGATTACATCGCCGGGATGACGGATCGTTTCGCCATCCAGGAACACGAAAAACTATTCAACCCATTAATCAAGACGTAGGAATTATGAGCGAAGAATACTATCTGACCCCCGAAGGCGCTGAAAAATTGCGCATCGAACTCGAAGATTTAAAAGGCCCGCAACGGGAGGACCTCTCCCGCCGCCTGAAAGAGGCCATCGAACAGGGTGACCTCTCCGAAAACGCCGACTACAGCAAAGCCAAAGAAGACCAGGGCTTTCTGGAAGGCCGCATCCAGGAGATCGAAGCCATCCTGGGCAACGCCAAAATCATCGAAGAGAAAAAGTCTGACGGCACGGTGAATATCGGCTCGCACATCACCATCCAGGAAGCCGATTATCCCCCGGAAGAATATCACCTGGTCGGCCCAACCGAGGCCAACCCGCGTGAAGGCCGCATCTCGCACGAATCGCCGATTGGCGTGGCCCTGCTGGGCCGCAAGAAGGGCGATGAGGTCGAGGTAAAAACACCGGGGGGCCAGATCAAGTTGAAGATTCTGAAAATTACATAACCCCATATAGAACAAGCAAAAAGCGGCGGGAAAATCCCGCCGCTTTATTTTTATTGCGTGTCTGGTGTTAGGCTTTAGGCCATACAGCCAGTTCGATCGTAATGCGGTCGAAGAAGCTCTGGTCCGGCAGGGCACCTTCGCCATAAGCCATATCGACCACCCGGGCGACCATGTTCAGCGTGGCCGTTTCCAGGACGATCTCTTTGCCCGGCAAGGCTGCTACCGGTTCACCTTTGGCGGACAGTCGGTCGCGGATCGTGCCGTCGTTGAAGGCGTGATTGCTCATCAAGACTTTGGTCACGGTCTGGATATCGTTCTTATCGAACAGCCAGACTTCAAAGGCGCTAACCCGCTTGGGGTCACCCACGCCAATTGTCTCGGCAATCCCAACGCCGCATTCACCCATGAACTCACCGGTGGGCGAGTCGATGCTGAACGAGTCGTCGAACAGATCGTCACCAACCAGGTAAGTAGTCATCCATTGAGCCACAGGGGGCGATTCACCCAGGGCTTCGTAATCGGTGTGCTCAGCCTGGCGGGAGAACTCTTGCGCCACCATTGCCGCTGAGGGTTCACGGTCACTGCCGCGCCCGCGCAAGAACAAGAAGACCACGATGGCAACTGCCAGAATCAGCGTGACAGCACAGGCCAGGATCAATGCCACACCCCATTTACCGAAGATACCACCTCCGGCTTCATCCCCTTCGGCTGGAGCCGCCGCGGGAGTTTCACCGGCAGCCGGTGTCCCAACGGGGGTATCAATCACACCGCTACTCACCGCGACTTGCAGATAGACGATATCTTCCAGGCTCTGGTTAGCAGGATTGGCAACCAGGGCTTCCATAACGTCAGGGGCGCTATCACCCAGAGCTTGCAGGCGCTGAATTGCCGTCGCTTCGTCCCGGGTACGGCTGTACGAGTCAACCGCCATGCGCGCCCAGACTTCTTGCACGTCCGGTCGCAAGTGTTCGGGAGCAGCTCCATCGAACTTCACAGGCCACAGCCACCAGCCCAGTACAACCAGGCCAAAAAAGAGACCAACGAAAAAGGCAATTCCGCCGATCCCGAGTGGCGACTTGACCAAATCCATCACCCGGTCAACGATGCTCTCAGCCGGCCCGTCATCATAACCCGGATCTTCGTAATAATCTTCTTGATATTCCATCACTTTGCTCCATTCGTGTGAGCAGATCAAATTATAAGTGCGCAGGATTTATTGTAGACTAGTGTGTTAAAACGCGCAACTGATTTACTCTATGATAGTTGTAAGCGTTCAGCTCTCCGCTTTTAGCCACCAGTTCCACCTGGGAGAGGGCAAGTTATAGGGAGGAGGCGCCTCCCGACGTTCGTGGGATCAATCTCACAAGCGTGTACTGATCGCCGAAAGCTTGAAGCTGAACGCTCGACAGCTATATACCCCCTGGATGCAAGGATTATGCCGATTCAGGCTGTTGGGAACGATTGCTCAAGCAATTTATTCCCAACAGCTTCGGCATTTTGTCAAGATTGCAAAGTTTCGGCTTTTTCTTCCTCTTCGTCGGCCATAACGGACTCTAACGGGAATTGCTCTTCACATTTCAAGCACTGCGCCGACTGCTTGTTAGCGATCACCAGGGTGCCGCCGCAATTAGGGCAAGGCGTGGGGATAGGGCGCTTCCAGGAAGTAAAATCACATTCTGGATAGTTGGCGCAGCCGTAGAAGACGCGGCCCTTACGGGTACGGCGTTCGACCACTTCACCCCCATCTTCGGGGCAGGTCACACCGATCTTTTCCAGCCAGGGTTCGGTATAGCGGCATTCGGGGAAATTGCTGCACCCGATGAACTTGCCAAAGCGTCCCCAGCGGATGATCAAGGGCTGGCCGCAATCCGGGCAATCCCGGCCGACCAGTTCCGGTTCGGTTTTGACTTCCGGCATGACCTCATCGGCGTGCTCGATCTGAGCGGCAAAAGGAGCATAGAAGTCACGGATAATGGATTTCCATTCCTGTTCGCCGGAAGCGATCTCGTCCAGATCGTCTTCCATCTTGGCAGTGAACTGCACGTCGACGATGTTGGGGAAATGCTCGGTCAGCAATTCGTTGACCAGGATGCCGGTTTCGGTGGGCACCAGGCGGCGGTCCTCCCGGAAGACGTAACCGCGCTGCTGCAAGGTTCCCAGGATGGGGGCGTAAGTGGAAGGGCGGCCGATGCCGTATTCTTCCAGGGTACGCACCAGGGTGGCTTCACTGTAACGCGGCGGCGGCTGGGTGAAGTGCTGCTCGGGCAGCAGTTGGATCAGCTTCTGGTCCTGGCCTTCTGCCAGATCGGCCGGAATACTCTCGATGCCGCCATTCTCGTCATCAGCATCATCGCGTGACTTGGTCTCTTCGTAGACTACCAGATAACCGGCGAATTCCAGGCTGGAGCCGGAAGCGCGCAGCAAATATTCATGCGCGTCCGACTTGGCGGTGATCTCGACCGACAGTGTGTTGTAGACCGCGGCGCTCATCTGCGAAGCCACAAACCGCCGCCAGATCAATTTGTAGAGGCGGTATTGGTCGCGGGTAAGGTGCTCCTTGATAGAAGTCGGCGTGCGCAGCACCGAAGTGGGCCGCACAGCTTCATGCGCTTCCTGAGCACCCTTTGATTTGGTGGTATAGGTCGGCATTTCTTCGGGCACGAACTTCTGGCCGTGGCGCTCGACAATATAGTCACGCGCCTCTTTCTGGGCCAGTTCGGACACGTTGGTCGAGTCGGTACGCATATAGGTGATCAAGCCGGTCGGCTCGCTACCGTCCAGTTCGATCCCCTCATACAATTGCTGGGCAATCGCCATCGTACGTTTGGCGGTGAAATTCAGTTTGCGGGAAGCTTCCTGCTGCATGGTGCTGGTGGTATAAGGTGCCGGTGGATTGCGGCGGCGTTTACCGCGCTTGATCTTGGTCACCGTATAGGTCGAAGCTTCCATATCCTCCAGCATAGGCTGGACGGCTTCCTCACTACCCAAGACCGGGTCTTCGGCGTCGATCTTGCTGAGCTTGGCGATGAAAGTTTCCTCGATCCCATCGGGCTGCAATTCGGCTTCAATCGACCAGTATTCTTCGGGCACGAAAGCATCGATTTCCTGTTCGCGCTCGACTACCAGACGCAGCGCCACAGACTGCACGCGTCCGGCCGAAAGCCGGTTGCGCACCTTACGCCACAGGATCGGGCTGAGCTTATAACCTACCAGGCGATCCAGCACACGCCGGGCCTGTTGGGCATCCACCAAATCCATGTTGATATTGCGCGGGTGTGAGAAGGATTCCTCGATAGCCGGTTTGGTGATCTCGTGGAAAACCACGCGGCGGGTCAGCTCGGGGTCGATGTCGGCGGCTTCCATCAGGTGCCAGGCAATCGCCTCACCTTCGCGGTCGGGGTCAGTCGCCAGGTAGATTTCTTCGGCTTTTTCGGCCAGTTTCTTCAGTTCTTTCACTACCGGGCGTTTTTCATTCGGCACCCGGTACTTGGGTTCGAAATCATTATCGACATCCACCGATAACTGCGAGCGCAACAGGTCGCGCACGTGCCCGACCGAGGCCTCGACTTTATAGTCTTTGCCCAGGAAGCGGCCGACGGTGCGGGCCTTGGCCGGCGACTCGACAATCACCAGTTTCCCTTTGCGTTTGGTTTCTTTCTTGCGCTTGCGGGTAACATTCTCCGGCGGCGTCAAACCCTCGTGGGCTTCGGTGCGTCCCATCCGGAACATACCGGTGCCGCACACCGGGCAGGTGCCGCGCGTCCCGGGAGAACCCGTAGCCGTAAATTTGGCCTTGGGATCTTTCATTTCACGTTTTTCTTTACATTTCACACAATATGCTTGCATAACAATAAACGCCTCCATCCCAACCCCATGGTCATTCCTAGGCTGGGATTCGGCCTATCCTTTCACTAACTATAGATACTCTGTCTGATCTTTTTCTTTCAAATGCTTGATCGCTTCACGCACATCCTGGGCATGGTCTTTGGCACATACCATCAGGACATCGCCGGTATCGACAATTACCAGATCTTTCACACCAATGGTCACGATCAGGCGGTCGTCGCAGTCAGCGTATACCATTGAATCGCGCGTGTCCAGGTTGATGTGGTGTTCGCAATGCACGATATTACCATCTTCGTTGGTGGGCAGCATATCGAAAAAGGATTCCCAACTGCCCACGTCATTCCAGCCCAGCCCCTCAGCGGGGATCACAGCCACTTGCTGGGCGTTTTCCATAATGCCGTAATCGATCGTCTCTGGTTTGATCTGCGGCCAGATGCGCCCAAGCGTTGCTTCCTGCTCGGAAGTATCCCAGGCCGCGGCAATTTCGGTCAGGGCGACGAACAGTTCCGGCATCTGGCGCTCGAATTCGGCCATCACCCGGTCTACCCGCCACATGAACATCCCCGAGTTCCAGGCATGATCGGCGCTTGCCAGCATTTGCTCGGCTGTTTCGCGGTCTGGTTTTTCCCGGAAGCGCAGCGCCTTGAAGACCTCAAGTCCGTCGTAAGTACCGATCTTTTCGCCTTGCTGGATATAGCCGTAGCCGGTGGCCGGATAGGTAGGGTGAATGCCCAATGTCACCAGATAATCATCCTGGGCCACATCGTGGGCAGCCACCAGGATACGCCGGAAAAGCGTCGGATCGGCAATGAAATGATCGGCGGTCAACACGCTCATCACCGCCTGCGGGTCGCGTTTCTGCAAGACGACGGCGGTCAGGCCGATGGCCGAAGCCGTACCGCGCGGCAGCGGTTCGAGCACGAAATTTTCTTCCGGCAGTTCCGGGCATTGCGCCCGCAGTTCAGGAGCCTGATCGGCAGCAGTCACCACTAAAATCCGCTCCGGAGGCAATAAACCTTTCAGGCGATGAACGGCAGCCTGGAACAGGGTCTCATCGCCAACCAACTGTAACATTTGCTTGGGGCGCGCCTTCCGCGAAAGCGGCCATAAACGCGTCCCCCCGCCCCCTGCCATAATTACGGCATAATAATGCTCTGACATGTCACTCCCTCATCTCCTCAAGACTCATCCACTCGATAATTGGATTGTAATTCTCTCACGGCAACGTAATGCATGCTGCCCACCTGTCGCACCAAACCTTTCAATTCCATCAACGCCAACGAAGAAGATACCTGGGCCACCGGCAAGTCGGTGATCGCACAGATTTCGTCCACATGGGTTGGTTGGTGGGTCAGCACTTCGAATAATTTTGCTTCCGTGGCATCGGCGGGCAGCACCGTGCGGGCGGCCTGTTGCTCGGTTGCCAGGGTCAGGTCCAAAGCTTCTAACAAATCTTCCGGTTGCAGCAGTGGATGGGCACCCTGCTGAATGAGCTTATTGGTACCCTTGCTCTGCGGGGCGTAGATATTGCCGGGGACGGCAAACACCTCGCGCCCCTGGTCAGCGGCAAAAGTGGACGTGATCACCGCACCACTGCTTTCACCGGCCTCGACGATCACCACCGCGATCGACAAACCGGAAATGATGCGATTGCGCGGCGGGAAATTATAACTCTCCGGTTTCGTGCCCAGCGGGTAATCGCTGACCAGCGCGCCGTTTTCAATGATCTGTTTCGCCAGCCGCCGGTTCTCGGGCGGGTAGATACGATCCACCCCGCAGCCCAACACGGCCAACGTACGTCCACCGGCATTCAGCGCCGCCTGGTGAGCGGCGGAATCGATTCCGCGTGCCAGGCCGCTGACTACAGTGACACCGTTATGCGCCAGGAAAGCGCCAACCTGTTCGGCCACCTGGCGGCCGTAAGAGCTGACTCGCCGGGTGCCGACCACTGCTACGGCCCATTCATCTGCCGTACGCAGATCACCACGCAGGTAAAGCACCGGGGGCGACTGGTCGATCTCTTTGAGCCGCCGGGGGTAATGCGCATCCAGCCAGGTCACCAGGGTCACTTCCTGGTCTGCCAGTTGTGCCCAGACGGCCTTCAAATCTACACTGGCGCGCATCTGCACGAGGTTATCGACGATCCGGCTGGTCAATCCGGCGGCGCGCAGTTCCTGAACCGGAGCCTCCCAGGCGGTCTGGGTATCGCCAAAATGGTCGAGCAATGCCTTGAAACGCACCGCGCCAATCCCTTTGACGAGATTGAAGCCCACCCAGAATATGCGTGGGTCATTCATGTGCAGCCCCGCTGTCGCTCAAACGCTAGCCTCTTTCAGATCACTTTTTGGCTGTTTGTATTCGCAAGCAGCCCATTGCCTACCAGACAGGTAAAACCTTCCTGAAAAGAAAAAACCCGCCTGGGTTCATGTGTAAGCGGGCACAGAATACCACAGCGCATTTTTCCATGTCAAGGGGAAGTTGTATCTATTTAATGTAAGAACGCCTATAAAGTTACATCTTTGGGGGCAAAATGCAGATTGTAGATAAGCAATTTCCACCCCCTGATTACGAAGTACCTGGTTGCTGGGCGCCTACTTACGCTTCATCGGGAAACAGTCCAGGCAGCACGTGCACGCGCATTTCCCTGGCTTCCAGGTCCAGGTCGAGCACCACATCCGGGATATCCGGCAGCAGGAATTCTTCCCCGGCTTCATTGCGCACAATGTAAACGTTGTTGGCACCCGTCTCCAGGATCTCGGCCACCAGGCCAAGTTCCTGCTCGGTGTCGGTGATCACCCGCAAGCCGATCAGTTCATGATAGTAGAACTCGCCTTCAGGCAATTCCGGGCGATCATCCACACGCACGAATACCGGCCAATTGCGAATGAATTCGATATCTTCCCGCGTAGGGTATTCCTCGAACTTGATCAGCACGCCTTTATTGTGATGCCGGACGCCGGCAATCGTAACCGGTTTGTGATCTTCCCCCAGGTAGACCGTAACTCCAGCCTTGATCCGTTCCGGGAAATCCGTCATCACCCCCATCAAAAGCTCACTGCGCACGCCATGCGGACGGTGCAGGTGTCCAATGACAAGAAACTCAGGCTCACCAATTTGCGGTGAGCCTGAGCGTTTTTGTTTCCTCTGCGCGGCAATCCGCCTGCGTCGCGAACTCATTCAGGCTCGACGATGTCCAGGCTGGCGCGCTTCCCATCGCGAGCCGCGGCAACACGCAAAAGCACACGGATCGCATTGGCAACCCGCCCTCCTCTGCCGATCACCCGTCCCATATCTTCTTTGGCAACTTCCAGGTCCAGGTTCACGTGTGAACCGCCACGTACTTCGGTGACATGCACCTGGGTGGGGTCGTCAACCAGGGAGCGCGCAATATATTCGATCAACTCTTTCATGGATTGCCTCCCGCAAAGCTCGTTTATTCTTCTGCTTCTGGCTCAACTTCTTCCGCGGCCGCTTCTTCTTCAGTCTCAGCTTCTTCGGCAGCAGGTTCTTCGACCTCTGCTTCAGCTTCTGCGGTGGGTTCTTCTTCCGCAACCGGTTCAGCTTCCGCTTCTACAACCTTAGGTTCTTCAGCGACGGGTTCTGCCGCCGGTTTGGCTTTCTTCTTGGGCGTCAGGTCGTCGCGACGAGTCTGGGGGTTGACATTGCGGGCTTCTTCGGCCTCGGCGGCCTCTGCCAACAAGGTTTCAACCGCTTCCCCGCCCTTGAAGCGCTCGTAGCGCTCCAACAGCCCGGCCGACCGGCAAACGCGTTCCGCACTATCGGACAGTTGAGCGCCTTTGCTCAGCCAATCATAGATGCGGTCTTCCTTGAGCGTGATGGTTGCCGGTTCAGTGCGCGGGTTATAGAACCCCAGGATTTCGATAAAGCGCCCATCGCGCGGGCTTTCTTTATCAGCAGCAACGAGCCGGAAACTGGCTTGCTTTTTCCGGCCAACGCGGCGTAAACGAATACGTACCATTGGTAAATCTCCTTCAGATTTTTGTAATTATAGTCACGAACTTGCCTGCCACATTAACCGGAGAGGGGGGAGCGCTGAAGGAGGCGCAAAACCGGTTGCACTGACATGCGATCAAAACATGCGCGGCATGCCGCGCATACCTGATTTCTTCAAACGTTTGAACATCGTTTGCATATCCCGGAACTGGCGCAGCAAACGATTGACGTCTTGTACCTCGGTCCCCGAACCGCTGGCGATGCGGCGCTTGCGTCCGGCGTTGATCCGCTTGGGATTCTGCCGTTCGTCCGGGGTCATCGAATTGATGATCGCTTCGGTCATCACCAGGCTCTTCTCCGCTTCCTGCGGATCGACGTCTTGAGCCATCTTGCCCAATCCACCACCACCGGGGAGCATCCCCAGCAGTTGGCCGATTGGCCCCATGCTGCGCACCTGGCGCAACTGGTCGGCGAAGTCTTCCAGCGTAAAGTCGCCGGAGAGCATCTTTTCAGCCTGTTTCTCAGCCGTCTTGGCATCCAGGGTGGCTTCGGCTTTTTCGATTAGGCCGATCATATCACCCATTCCCAAAATGCGGGAGGCCAAACGGTTGGGATCGAAGGTCTCGATAGCATCCAGGCCTTCACCGGTGCCCAGGAACTTGATCGGCACACCGGTCACCGAGCGGATCGAGATGGCTGCGCCACCACGGGCATCACCGTCGATCTTGGTGAGTACCAATCCACTGATCGGCACCGCCTGGCGGAAACCTTGCGCCACGTTGACCGCTTCCTGACCGATCATCGAGTCGACCACCAGCAGTACTTCGGCCGGTTCGACCTTGGCGGTAATGGCCTGGAGTTCGTTCATCAACTCACCGTCGAGCTGGGAACGTCCGGCCGTGTCCATAATGAAAACGCCGTAGCCGCCTTGCCGGGCCTTATTCTGAGCACGCGCTGCCAGTTCTGGCGGGGTAATGCTGGTATCGGCCAGTACATCGACTTTCAAGCGCTCACCCAGGGTTTGCAGTTGCTCTACTGCGGCCGGGCGGTAGGGGTCAGCCGCTACCAGGAGCACGCGTTCGCCTTCAGCGCGCAATTTCTTGGCGAGCTTCCCGGCCATCGTGGTCTTACCGGAACCTTGCAGCCCCACCAGCATGATCATATGCGGTTTTGGTCCACTGAGGTTCAGGCGGTCAGGTTCGCCCAGCGTGGCGATCATCTCTTCATTGACGATCTTGATGACCTGCTGCGCCGGGTTCAACGCCCGGGAGACTTCATGACCGATGGAACGCTCACGTACACGCGCCACAAAATCCTTGACCACGCCGTAATGCACATCGGCTTCCAACAAGGCCAGCCGCACATCGCGCATAGCGACGTCTACGTCTGCCTCGGACAATTTGCCGCGGCGACGCAGTTCGTCAAAAACAGTGGTCAGGCGTTCGGTCAGATTCTCAAACATAATTCATGCCAATAACAGGCAACAAAACATGCCGCGGCGCAAATCTGGCCGCGCGCAGCATGTGATTGTAGCTTGGATAAGCGGAAAGGTCAAGATGCACGCCGCGGAATCTCATCATCTTGAAAGGCGCTTTGGCCTTAGAAACGACCTGATTACCGATAGTAAAAAGCACCTTCTGTGAACAATTGCCACAGAAGGTGCCTCCTTCGCCTATGTTATGGGGATTACGGCAAGCTGCTTACGCAGTGCGCACCTAGATGATGCCCATCTGCTTGCCGAGTTTCTCGAACGTTTCCAGCACGTAATCCAACTGCTCTTCGGTATGCTCCGACATGAAGCTACAGCGCAAAAGCTGGTAACCGTCCTGCACGGCCGGATAGAT
>JBNKDB010000509.1:0-3060 GCA_050288045.1 Anaerolineales bacterium
CAACTTCTCGTCATCTCAGCTTGAAAGGAGTTGAAAACATTTTCCGCATCGCTCCACCGTGTTTCCCCAGGAACAATTCCCAGCCAGCAAGGTAGCTGACAATTTTCAAAAGTTTCAATATATTCAAATAGCGCTTGTTCCACCTGCTCGGTCGGGATTGTGGGCATCGGGGTGATCGTCGTTGTCGGGCTGGGTGTCATCGTTAGCGTATCAGTCGGGATGATTGTATTGGTTGGAGTAAATGTTGGATGGGCAGTCGCCGTGCTGGTTGCGGTCATAGTTGACAGAACAGGCGTTTCCGCCACACACCCTGCCATCAGCGCAAGGAACAATGCAAGCACTAAGCCAAAAATCCTGTTTTTCATAAGCATCCCCTTTATTTCGCTACTATTTCCGTTGATCAATCCATTCATCCAGCATAGTGGCCGGCGCGCCCAACAGGGCATTGGTCTCCGCCGGGTCGCCCAGTTCGGTGACCTTCTCGAAATAGCCCATCAGGCTGGCGGCGAACTTGAGTTCAGCGCTGCCGATCAGCACGCTCATCAACTTACCCATCCAGACCGGCATGGTGCCCACCTTTTTGATCTCCGGGTAGAAAGCCTTGCAATAACGCTCCATCGCATCGCGCATATAGATTGCTTGCGGGCCGTGGATGAAGAAGGTCTGATTGGCAGCAGCTTCTTTTTGGAAGGCATTCGAAACCATACGCCCGTAATCGGCGGCCGCAAACCAGTGATAAGGGTGTGGGTTCTTGCCCAGCATGGTGGCGCGGCCATCGCGGATGAAGCGCGTCAGCATCTCCATCGGCCAGGTTGGGCGAAAGATCATATAGGCTACACCGGACTCCTTGACCGCTTTTTCGGCGTTCAGCTTTTCCTGGACCATCGGGAACCAGGCGTTTTGCTCATCCACTGTGGTGCCGGACACGTACCCGACGCGTTCCACACCCAGCTTTGGGGCCAGTTTGGCAACATTCTCGGCGCTGATCAACTCGACCGGGCCACCGGCGGTGATATGTACGCCCCAACAATCCTGCATCCCGGCTTCCAAGGTCTTTAGGTCGGCTACGTCCCCCGGCGCGATCTCGAAACCTTCGCCCAACTGCGCCGCCGCTTTTTCGGGATGGCGCGCCAGCGCCCGTACCGTAAATCCATCCGCTTGCAACTGACGAGCCACCGGCTCCCCCAATACACCTGTCGCCCCGATCACTAATACTCTGCGCTCCATTTGTTCCTCCGTGTGCACTAAATTAAAATATACTCCTCGTTACCCATAGTTTACCGGAAATTGGGAGTTGTGCAGGCCGGATAAGGCAATTCTTTAAGTTTGGTTGAAAGTATAATGGGGCAATCCGGCGTTGATAACACCTAACGCCAAACAGGTACCGAACATGACCCACATCAAACCAACCCTCCGAACCCTAACCGCATCCCAAATCGAGCAAGTGCATACCCAGGCGCTCGATATTCTGGGGCGCGTCGGCGTGCGCGTCGATTCGGAACGGGCGCGAAATTTTTTTGCTCAGGCCGGGGCAAACATCGACGATAAAACCGTCAAGCTTTCGCCGCAGATCGTCGAAGCAGCCATCGCATCCGCGCCTGCTCAAATCGAGATCTACGACCGCAGCGGTGAAATACGCATCCACCTGGATGGGGCCAACCAGACACAGCCCTATTTCGGCATCGGCGTCACCAACCTGCACTACCAGGAACCAGGGACGGATGAGATCGTGCCTTTCACACGCGCCCACATGGCGGCTGCCACCCGCCTGGGTAATACGCTGAACGCCTTCGATCTGATCTCAACGATGGGCATCATCAGCGACGTAGCGCCCGAAGTGGCCGACTTCTACGAAACGCTGGAAATGGTCGCCAACACCACCAAGCCGTTGATGCTGCTGGTCTCCGAAGAGAGCAACTTCCCGCACGTCCTGGATATGCTCGCAGACCTGCACGGCGATCTGCGCCCCAAACCTTTTGTGATGCCCTATTTCAACCCGATCACGCCGCTGGTGATCAATACCGCCACGGCCGATAAGATGTTTTCCACCATCGAACGCGGCCTGCCCTTCATCTATTCCAGCTACGGCATGGCCGGGGCGACCACGCCGGTCACCGCCGGGGGCACGTTGGCATTGCTCACCGCCGAACTGCTGGCCGGATTGGTGCTCAGCCAGTTGATCCAACCCGGCGCGCCAATCATCCTGGGCATGTTACCGGCCTACTTCGACATGCGCCAGATGCTTAGCTTCTACGCCCCACAAACCTTCCTGCTCAACTTGGCCTGCGCCGAGATGTTGGCGCACTACGGCCTGCCGCATGTCGGGACGTCCGGCAGTGGCAACGGCTGGGAGACCGACCTGGTGACCGCCGGGGAACAGTGGCTCAATCACCTGACTGCTTTCACCGGCAAGGTCGGTCTGGTGCCGTTCGTGGGCGGCAACTTCGATTCGCTGGTCTTCTCGCCGCTGACCGTGGCCTATGCCGCCGACGTGATCTCCGCGGCGCGGGAATTTTCGAGTGGGTTTGAATTGGATGTAGACATCGCCGAGATCGAAACCATCGGGCCGGGCGGCAACTTCCTGGCCAGCGATTCCACCCTGGCACACTACAAGCAGATGTACAGCAGCCCGGTCTTCAAACGCCTGAGCCTGGACGCCTGGCGAGAAAAGGGACAACCCAAAGCCCTCGAACAACTGCGCACCCACACATTGGAATTGATGCGCAACCCGAAAATCCCCGCCGACCATGATGCCTTGATCGAAAAAGGCGAAACGTTTATCCAGCAATTCTCGCAAAAGCATCCCAACGCGTGAAGGCTTTCGACCTCGTTTTGTTGCTCGGCGATTAAAATCGCAGCAACAAAACTTCGCACGCTGCATGTCCCTGGCAACTATATTGTTGCGTGCGACTTTAGTCGCCGCAACCCTGAAAGACACTAACTAAGATTCAACCAAATCTACCCCCCAATCACTCCCAATCCTCCAGGCTTGTAGTATAATCGCCGCCAATATTTAATTGTCTAGACCATCGTGAGGTGGTGGCTGCTCTGTCTCGGCAG
>JBNKDB010000510.1:0-6680 GCA_050288045.1 Anaerolineales bacterium
CGCAAGGCCATCGTTCGTCCGGCTTCGATCAGCACGGCATTGAGCGCATCATCACCAGTTAGATCGTACCATTGTTTGTAAGTCGACCAGAATAAGAAACCCAGATCATGCACCTGGCGGTCGGTCTTACGATGTTCGATCAATTTAGAGTAGTGCTCGGCCTTTTCCCGCCAATAATCATCACCGGTGTATTTGTAAAGCAGCCACAATTGCCCACCCAAAAAGCCCTCACACCAATTGGTCCAGGGATTCTTATTGAGTGACCACTTGCCATCCACTGTAAATTCTGGGAATTGATCGGGATGTTTTTCAATCAAAGTCTTAAGCTGCTTTCCGGCAAAGCCAAAAGCATGTTCGCATTTTGGAAGCAAAGTTTCCCGCGCAATCATCTTATACCTGTTCCTCCATGTTCTGCATCAACTGCTGGTAAGCCTGGAACGCCCCCTGATTATGCCGCCGGGCTAAAGCCGATAGCGCATCTATCTGTTTTGTTTCTAACAAGTGTAGGATTTCCACGTGTTCGCGCTGTGCCTGGCGAATACGGTCAGCAGCCACTTCCTCAAAATAACAATGGCTCAAACGCCGCCATTGATCGAGCGCCCGATTTGTGAATTCAATCAACAAAGGCATGCCAGTCTGTTCGGCAATTTCACGGTGAAAGGCTATATTCAGGTCCGTCCAGTTACCCACTTCTCCCGAGACAACGATCTCTCCCATTGCTTCGACCAAGGTCCGAATTTTCAACAAACCTTCAGCAGTAAGCTGCACAGCCGCGTTCGCAAAAGCAACCTCTTCCAACGCCGCCAACAGTGCAAAGGTTTCCGCAACCATATCCAGAGAGATCGACGCCACGCGCGCCGGAGAATGTGGCCTGGCCTCTACCAATCCCTCCATATCCATACGTTGCAAAGCCGAGCGGATCGGGATTGTACTGATGCCCAGATTTGCGCTCAAACGGTCAATCACCAGTTTTTCGCCCGGTTTTAGCTCGCCATCCAGGATGGCGGTACGCAAAAGCTCGAAAGCGTATTCTTCTTTGGTCAAATAAACATTTCGGAGATTATTTGGAGTTTTCACCTTCAAAGTATATCATATATGATATATGATAACTTTCGATATACAAATTCCTTCAGAGCTTTCACCAATCCATGATTATTTGCCTGATAAAGAATTGTGCGCTACAATCTATCCCAGGTTACTTTAGTGTGGTTGTATAGCACATTCTACCGAAAAAAAGCGAAGCTTTTGTTACCAAATCACAGCCGCAGCTTGTAAAATACAGGAGCAAATATGCCTATCTCAACTTATCGCCACTTTTATTCGCGGCTGAAGCAAATACCAAATTTAATCAAGGCAATTTTGATTGAGCCTAAGGTGCTGAACACAATTGATCTGGATCAATTTGCGATCCTTCAGGAGAAGTATAAGCATGCTTCTCCAGCCCCTGGATACAGTAAATATTTGGACATCCATAATAGTATGCAGGTTAGCCTCCAATACGCACTTAGACTTGGACTTACTCAGGTTAAAAATTTAAAGATTCTCGATATTGGCACAGGATGTGGCTATTTTCCATACATCTGTCGCTATTTTGGACATACAGCATCCTCATTGGATTTGGATGAGGTAGAAATGTACAATGAAATCATCCAATTCTTAGGAATTAACCGCAAAATTTGGCGAATTAACGCTTATGAAACACTCCCAAAATTTAGTCACAAATTTGATCTTGTGACAGCATTTAGCATTTGTTTCAACAATCCTACTTCACCTAATCTATGGGGAGTGAAGGAATGGGAATTCTTTTTGAAAGACCTAACAAGCAACCAACTCACAAACCAAGGCAAGGTCTGCTTAAAATTGAACGCTCAAAATAATGGGGACTATTACGATGCAGAACTATTAACTTATTTTGTGAGTAACGGAGCAACGGCAGAACGTGGCTGGGTTTATTTCCCATCAATGCATAGCTTCAAAAGTAAATGACTTCCCCTTAATAATAGAGAAAATAATAGGCTGCAACGCACAACGTCAAGACCTGTATTTTGTCTCCCGCAATTTCTAAATTATATCCTGCATCTTGCAGCCTACAAAGTAAATATGCAGTTATACACAATTTGCTGATTATTTACTCCCTCCGCACAATCCCACTCTGCCAAGCATATACCGCCGCCTGGGTGCGGTCCGCCAACTGTAATTTACTGAGGATATTGCTCACATGTCCCTTTACCGTGTTCTCGCTGATCACCAACTCTTCGGCAATCTGGCTGTTTGGCATACCTTGGGCGATCAATTTCAAAACATCTAGCTCCCGTTCGGTCAGCGTCGTATAAGGGTTGCGGCTTTCATGGTTCGTATTTTGCAGTTCCTGGATCACCCGACTGGCAATGCGCGGGTGCAAGGTGGCTTCCCCACTCGCTGCCCGTCGAATAGCAGCCGCCAGTTCATCCATCTTCACATCTTTGATAATGTAAGAAATTGCACCAGCTTGCAGCGCCGGGAAAATATACTCATCTTGATGATAAGATGTCAACACTACGATTTGCGAACGTGGGCTGACGCTCTTCACCTGCCGGGTCGCTTCCACGCCGTCCATCTCACTCATCACCAAATCCATAAGCACTACGTCCGGTACATGCTCTGCACTGATCTTCACAGCCTCCATTCCGGTCGAAGCTTCGGCAATCACATTAAAATCGGCCTGTGCATCCAAATAAGCCCGCACACCCTGGCGCACAACTTCATGGTCATCAACGATCAATACACTGATTAGGTCATTCATTTTTATATCCTAGATTACACAACGCGCCTGGATGCGAGTACCATTCCCAGGTGCACTTTCGATAGTGATTTCACCGCCTAATAATTCACAGCGCTCCCGCATCGAACGTAACCCTAAACCACCATGGGCCGAAAGCGGTTCGAAGCCAACGCCATCATCCTCGATTTTCAGCAGCACTTCACTTTTCTGATAGCACAGACAAATACCCACTCGCTTTGCCTGGCTGTGCCGGGCAATATTGGCGAGCGCTTCCTGTGCGATGCGAAACAGGGCCTGTTCGACCTCAACCGACAACGGGCGTTCGCCATCAACCTGAACCTCGATTTCAATATCTTTCTGTGCTGCCCAATCACTGGCATATTCCCGGATCGCCGGAGCTAGGCTGCTGTCTTTCAAAGCTACCGGGTGTAGTTCGCGGATCAAATCGGTCAGTTCCTGACGGACTTCATACACCAAACGCTCGGCCTCAACCACATGCATCTCTGCAGAAGTCGGGTCATTTTTCAAACGCGCAATTGCGGCTCCAAGTTGAGCCGATGCCGCAAAGGCCTGCTGCTTGACACTGTCGTGCAAATCGCGCGCCAGACGGCTGCGCTCTTCGATCACCGACATCTCCTCACGTTTGTTGAGCAAATCTTCCAACTGACCTGCCATACTATTCAAATCCTGTGCCAGAAGGCCTAATTCATCTTCTGCGCCATCATCCACCGAAATCGAGAAATCACCCTGGCTCCAGGCACGCGCCGAATCGGACAAGTTATGCAAACGCTTTACCAAACTCCGCGCCGTGATCGAGCCAAAAGCCGTTCCCAGCAATCCCACCGCCAGCGTGATGATCAAAAAGCTGTACCCGAATTGGCGCACAATTTCCTTGATCGGTAACAAGCCCCAGGGAATAGATTTGGTCGTAAATACCAACGCGCCCACCACCTTCGAAGCATCATTCTTGTGATATATCGGAATCGCGCCTACCACGCTGTTGTCAGGCTCCTGAACAGAATACAACCGAAAAGTATCCCTTTCGCCCTCCAGGGCCAATCGCAAATGGTCCTCCAGCCCCGCCACTGAATTCAACACAGACAACGAAGCCTCACCAGAATCATCCAAAACATCGTGTGGAATTGCACCAACTGGATTACCGTCCGCATCGACGAAGATCACATTCAAGAAGTTGTAGCTTTTCAACTCCAGCTCTAAACTTCCGGTGATCACCAATGGATCAGTATCTACTTGGGAGCCGAGGAACTGCTGCAGGAAATTCTGCAATCCTTCAATATCTGGTGGATCTTCAGATAGATAAGGCTGGGCCAGCGGTACCCAACCGCTATTCAATTCCTGAAGCACACCCTCCGGCGATAATCTGGCGTTGGAAATGAAATAAGCGAACACGCTGGCAATCACAATCAACTCAATTACCAACAGCACGCCAACCGTAACCGCAGTGTAGCTCAGGGTAAGCTTCCAGCGCAATTGGTGGACGGGAATGATTTTTCGGTCAGCTAACCAGGCCATAACAGTATTTTCAATCCACTTTTCTTTGATCAGTAAGACACCTTCACATTTTATATACGCCTGACAGGACGATTTGGATTAATAACTCGTCCAAAATCGCTAAATTTCCCTGCCAGAATTAACAATACACGATAAGAAAAATTAGGGTGCAGCATCTGCCGCACCCTAATAAAGAACTCATTACCTTTGGATTTCTACTGCAAGCCGGCTTGCTTGGCTTCCCAGTCGATATCCCAGTTGTACCATTGCTGACCACCAAACAAGGCAGGAATGCGGGACAGCCAAGGTTGGTTTGCTGCGTATTGAATGCGCAAGTATACCGGGAAGAAGGGATATTCACCTTCTGGACCGAAGAAGTCTTCCTCGATCTGGCGATACAGCTCAACGCGTGTAGCAGGATCAGCCTCTTGGCGAGCCTGCAAGATCAGGTCATCGATCTCGTTGCAGGAACGCTTGGAGCGGTTTTCACTCTCGCACCACAGCACGTCACCAACCCAGTTATTCTCGTCAGCGTAGTCCGGGCCCCAGGCTAGCGTCCACATATGCGGCACGGTTTCATCCGGCAAATCTTGCGCGGTCGAGGCCAAGAGTTCAGCAAAGGTCTGCTGTTCAATCACGATCGTGTCTGAGGAACAGCCCAGATTTTGTTCCCACTGGCCTTGAGCATACTCGATCCAGCTCAGCGTACGTTGGCCACTGTAGCCCAAAATAGTAACCTGCGGGAAACCTTCGCAATTCGGATAACCGGCTTCCGCCAGTTCAGCTGCTGCAAATTCAGGATCGTAGCCAACGCCAACTTCGTCGATCGGCGGAGCGCCAAAGATTCCAGGAGGTGCAAAGTGCTTCATCGGAATACCTTGCCCAAGGATCACTTCATTGACATAGGTCTCGCGGTCGAAAGCAGCGCCGAACGCCCGACGGACATGTTCGTTGTCGAACGGGGGTTTGGTCATGCGGAAGGCGATATAGAACACAGTCAGGTCAGCGATCTGAATGGTTTCATCAGGATACTGCGCCAGATGTGCTTCTACTTCTGCATCCGGGATTAAGTTGATGAAGTCCACCTCGCCGTTCAACCACAGGGCATAGCCAGTGCTTGCATCCGGGACTACGTTGGCAACCATGACCTCGATATTGCCATCACCGGCCATATCAGCAGGCATAAGCGGATTGCGCATGATCTTGCGGCGCACACCATGCACCCACTCGTCCAACACGTAACGGCCATTGGTCACGATATAGCCAGCTTCAATCCACTGCTCGCCAATTTCTTCGATCGTCCATTGCGGGCTGGCAGCCAGCGTCCACATCGGGGTCATGGAAAGGAAGTAACCAGCCGGGAATTCAAGCTCGATTACCAGTGTATCATCAGCGACTGCCGAGACGCCAATCGCATCGACCAATTCGGCGGGGATATTGGCGGGGTCTTCATAACCCAAAACATCGGAGCAGCCTTTGATAACCGGGGCTACAACCGTACTGTAGTAGGAACCGATATTGGGGTCGCAAGCACGCTTGATACCGTACTCAAAGTCATGCGCGGTCACGAAGCGGGGATTACCATCTTCGTCTACAACCTGCGTGGTCTCACCACCGGGCACGTGATATACCCAGGGAATATCAGTCCGCAAGGTGAAAGTCCAAGTCAGACCATCTTCGCTGGCCGACCATTCCGTGGCGGCTTCAGGAACGACCTCGCTGGTAACCAGATCATAATTGGTTAAATGCACGAAGAGGTTTTCGATATAGTTGATCGAAACCACATCTTCACCAACCTGCGGATCGAGGGTAGGAATGTCCGTTGTCGAGAACGCATCCATCGTCACCGGCTGCTCCATTTCCTCCATCTCTGCTTCTTGAGGAACTTCGACAACTTGAGTGACAACAACGGTTTCGCCTTCCACCTCGACGACTTGGGTAACAACAACAGTTTCTGGCTCTGCCTGGCATGCAGAAAGAATGACACTACCAATCATCACCAGGACGATTAAAAGCGGAATACCTTTTCTCTTCACGTTCTTCTCCTTACGTTTGTAAAGTTTCAAAAATATTTACACACGAGTCAATTAAATATGTTTCCTTCTTGATTGGTGCACCTCCATTCTGAGCATCATCACATCCAAGCAAGCGCTTAATTGGCACAAAGAACGGCCTCCACTCACTCAGATCTAATGAAATCGTTTGAGCCTATATCCTCACTTAATAGATATAAGACCCAATTTCCCTGATTACAGTTTGAGTATAAATAATCAACACGGATAAAACACCACCCTACAGAATAGACATTCCCCCTACTGCAGTATTGTTTTCCATCCATACAACAGTCCTCCAAAGAACAACAAACGAGGTTTTATTACATTAAACAAAAGCGTTGCCGGAAGCGAAA
>JBNKDB010000511.1:0-4932 GCA_050288045.1 Anaerolineales bacterium
GGTGATGTGGCACATCGCCCGCATCGAAGACGTAACCATGAACATGCTGGTGGCCGGAACGCCGCAGCTTTTCACGCAGGAAGACTGGCGCGAACGCCTTAAGATCGACCTGCCCCATACCGGCAACGCCATGGACGCGGATTCGGTGGCTGCACTCAGCGCGCAGATCGACATCACCGCTTTGCGCGCCTACCGTCTGGCTGTCGGCCAGCGCACGCAAGAGATCGTTAAAGAATTGCAAGCCGAGCAGATGAACCAGAAAACCGACCCGGCCCGCCTGCAAAAAGTGCTCGATGAGGGCGCGGTGCTCCCGGAGGCAATGGGCATCATCGACTACTGGAGCAAGCGCACCGTCACCGGACTGCTGCTGATGCCGCCCACGCGCCACAATTTCTTGCACTTGAACGAAGCCATGCAGATAAAGAGCCGAAAGCAGTAGATAGTATAAAGTATGCGGTATACAGTTGGCAGAAGCAGCAACCAGACACAAAAGCACATAGGTAGACAAGTAAACAATATGTAAGGGGAATAGTTGCAGGCGACTTTAGTCGCCGGAAGAAACACCCTTGTTTACCTATTTGCTGCTAACTAAGTGCCTGAGCGCCTCGTTGCCTCATCACTGTTACTACATACTGTCTACTGTATCTACATGCTACTCACCGTTTACTGTATACTCCTCCTTTGTTATAATATCGGACATGAAATATCATATTTGGACAGCCGGATGCCAGATGAACGTGGCCGACTCACAGCGTGTCGCCTCTGCCCTGGAGCAATTGGGCTACCACGCCGCCAAGAAAGCGCGTGAGGCGGATGTGATCGTGCTCAATACCTGCGTGGTACGCCAGAGCGCCGAAGACAAGGCCTACGGTTATCTCAGTTCGCTGAAACCTTTAAAGACCAATAACCCCAACCTGACCATCAACCTGATGGGCTGCCTGGTTGGCGTCAAGGGCTACGAGCATTTACAGAAACAGTTCCCGTATGTAGATGTGTTCTCGCCGCCCTCCGACCCCGGGCCGTTGATCGCCCACCTCACTCAGGATGAGAGCCGCGATCTCGAACAACAAGAGACCGAAGCGCGCTTCGCCCTGATGGACGGTGACCTGGTACTGCCCGACGAAAAAAAAGGCAACCTGGTAGCCGCCTACGTACCGGTTGTGTTGGGCTGTTCACATGCATGCACCTACTGCATCATCCCCTACCGCCGCGGCATCGAACGCAGCCGCCCGGTCGGGCAGATCGTGGCCGAGGTGCGCTCGCTGGTCGCCCAGGGCGTCAAGGAGATCACCCTGCTAGGCCAGATCGTCGACCGCTACGGCAAGGACATCCCCGACGGCCCCAACCTGGCACAACTGCTGCACATCATCCACGATGTCGAGGGCCTGGAGCGCATCCGCTTCCTGACCTCGCACCCCAACTGGATGACGGACGAACTGCTCGACGCCGTAGCCGAACTGCCAAAAGTGATGCCGCACATCGAGGTCCCGATACAAGCCGGGCATGATGAGGTGCTGGAAAACATGAAGCGCGCCTACACCGCCGCTGATTATCGTAAACTGGTCAACAAGATCCGGGAGCGCATCCCCGGCGTATCCATCGCCACCGACATCATCGTCGGCTTTCCCGGCGAGACCGTCGAGCAATACCAGGCCACCTACGACCTGCTGGCCGAACTCAAGATGGACGTTGCCCACCTGGCGCGCTACTCGACGCGCCCCGGCACAGTTGCCGACCGGCGCATGACGGACGACGTAACCGACGAGGAAAAATGGCGCCGCTTCCGCGAACTGGAAGAACTGCAAGAAAGCATCGCCGCCGAGATCAACGCTGCCTATTTAGGCGAAACCGTGCCGGTGCTCTTCGAAGAAAAGGTGCGCGGTCGCTGGAAGGGTCGCACCGAGACCAACAAGCTGGTCTTCGTCGAGAGTGACCAGGATTTGCAAGGCCAACTCATCCCGGTGCAGATCACCTGGACCGGCCCGTGGTCGATGCAGGCTCGCCTGCCCGCCACCCCCGGTGACGCCGTCCCCCTGGATTTGATCTCGATCACCCCTTAAAAATGAACCGCCCGGAAGGGCGGTTTTTTGCTCCATATTGTGGTAAGTCTTGCAAAGTCCTGTCCCCACAACACGTCTTGCATCGCGTAGGGGAGGGTTTCAAACCCTCCCCTACTGAACCCAATTTTCTCCCTAGCACTGGGAAACGAATTCCAATTTATTGTTTACTCCGCCTCTATATTTTCTTCACCGGGATCTGAATCTCGGTTACCGCGTTGGCATCGTCCTGGCTTTGCGGTAGTTGCAAATAGACCTCGCGCGGCGGGGCAGCCACGGTATAGCCGTTCTGCTCGATCCAGGTACCAATCGCCTCGTAGGCTTCACCGATCTGGGCAAAGCTGCCGTGGAGCACCAGCGCAGCCACGCTCTCGGCGGCGGGCAGTTGCCACACGCGCACCTCGTCCCCGGACGGCAGCGCCCCGGTGATGGGCACGGCGATCTCGACGTCCACATCCTCTTCCTTGAAACCATCATCGTGGTAGATACATAAACCCGGGCCACAAGGCTGGCCGCCATGCTGCTGCACGTAGCCCATCAATTCACCCCACAGCGGCCCCTGGGCGGCATAGTTGGCGATCACGCGCCGCAGCGAGGCCACGGTTTGCGCATCGGTCGATTTGATCACAACATCATATTCTGACATGGTTTGCTCCTTTTCGATTTGCCGGAGCCGGGCAGCCACGCGCACCATGCGAATCTCGGTCTGGGCCAATTCATCCGCCAGTTCGATCTGCCGCAAACGCAGCATCCCGTACATCTGCTCGACGCTGAGGTCTTCTTCCAGCAGTTTGGCAATTTGCTCCAAACTGAACCCCAGGTCTTTGAGCGCCAACAGGCGGTTGAGGCGCGGCAGTTGCTCGATGGTGTAATAGCGATAACTGGTGAAGCGGTCAACCTCGGCGGGTTTGAACAGGCCGATCTCGGCGTAGTAGCGCAGGGTTTTGACAGGCACCCGGCTAAGTCTTGAAAAATCTCCAATTTTGAACATAACGGCCTCGCGCGTGGCAATTTTTGGAACACAGTACCCTATCTTTGCATGCAGTCCCAGTATACATCCTCCAGCAACTGGAGAGTCAAGCCCCCATTAAAAACACAAGCACCCCACAGGAGAAGATGCGGGGTGCTTGTGTACTGGTTAAGAGATTGCCCCCGTGCTACCTAAGATACGTATGGAATTGTTTTAACTAAAAGCTACCTTCTCCACATAACGACGAGGCAGTATTTTTACTGCCCCGGTGTTAACTCAATCAGCAGGCGCAGGCTGCGCTTCCAGCAGTGCCTGCTCGCCAATTTCTTGATTGGGGTGGCCGTCCTCCAACGACATCAACGCCGGGGCAAAGAAACCGACCAGGCCCATCAGGCTGCATACCACCCCGCCCAACACGAACCAGGTCTGGATCCCGATCCAATCCGAGACCGGCCCGGCGATGATCAGCCCAACCGGCACCATCGCGGTGCAGGCGCTGGTGATCAAGGTGAGCACCCGGCCCTGCATCCGTGGATCGATCGCCGCCTGGAACACGCCCATGATCGGCCCGTTGGTCAGTACCAGGAAGATGCCGGTCACGAACATAGCAGCCACCGCGGCCAGGAATAAACTTCCCGGCAAGAAACCGATCACCGCTGTGGCCACCCCCAACACCAACAGGCCCATCATCGAAGTGGCGATCTGGCGCTTGAAACCGCCCCACACACTCAACAGTAACCCACCAACCACGATGCCCACGCCTGAAGCTGATTCCAACCAACCCAGTTGCAACGCCCCACCCCCGAAATGGTCTTTCACCAAAAGCGGCATCAACGAGAACCCCGGGGAAATCAGAAAGTTGATCAACGCGGCCATGGTTATCATCATCAGCAATCCGGGCCAGGTACGCACGTAACGCAGACCCTCGCGCAGATCAGTCCACATAGAGGTCTTCGTCCCACCGTCTTCGACGCTGGCGATGCGCTCCGGCTGCGGCACGGCGATGAAGAACAACGGCACAACCGCGAACACCGCGGTGACCACGTCAATGGCCAACACGCCCTGCATGGGCAGCACTTCCAGCAGCAAGGCCCCCAGCGGTGCAGAGAGGATATTCAACCCACCATTCAGAGTCTGGTTAAGGCCCTGGATGCGGGCCAGGTGTTCCTTTGGCACCATCAGCGAAGTCGAAGCCCCCATCGCATTATTGTGAAAACCGCCAAATAACGACCGCACGAACATCAAAACGTAAATGTGCCAGATTTGGGGCGTACCCAGGGCGAACAACACCGCCAACCCGATCGTCGCCAGCGCGATCAGGCTGTCGGAAACGACCATGATCACGCGCCGGTTCCAACGGTCGATCAAGGCTCCCAGGAACGGCCCAACGACAACCTGCGGGAGCATGCCCACCAACGAAGCAGTTGCCAGCACAGTTGCCGAACTGGTACGCTGAGTGAGGTACCAGATCAGGGCGAACTGCACCAACTGGCTGCCCAACAAAGAAACCGCCTGTCCGGTCCAGATCGTGAAGAAAGGAGCCTTCCATTTGCGGCCGTCAGCAATCGAAAATTGTGTTGCCATTACCAATATCTCCAAAAATCAATCTACACATCAAGATTTCTAAACTCAAGCAATAGATTTTTTGAGTTTATACAACATTATTTAGAGAAATTATATATAGATTTTTAGTTTTGTCAAGAGGATTTTTAGAAAAACGAAAGGATAGTTTCATTTTTCGAAACACACTTGTGTTTTTCTTACAAAGATAAGAGAACCTATCCCGTTTTCAGTACACACTCAGGTGCTTGCAAACCCCTTCTGGCCTGCTGTATATTTACAAGCGATCTCAAATCTCGTATACTGCATTTAAGGCCAACCCGGCAGAGGAAGGGACTCAAAAAA
>JBNKDB010000512.1:0-3155 GCA_050288045.1 Anaerolineales bacterium
TCACCCATTACTGCCCAGGTTGTACGCACGGCATCGCTCACCGGTTGGTGGCCGAAGTGCTGGACGAAATGGGACTACGTGAAAAGACCATTGGCGTGGCCCCGGTGGGCTGCTCGGTGTTTGCCTATGATTACTTCAACGTCGATTTCGTCGAGGCCGCCCACGGGCGCGCCCCGGCAATGGCGACCGGCATCAAGCGTGTGCTCCCCGACCGCACGGTCTACACCTACCAGGGTGACGGCGACCTGGCCTCGATCGGTATGGCCGAGATCATGCACGCTGCCGCACGCGGTGAGAACATCACCGTGATCTTCATCAACAACGCCATCTACGGCATGACCGGCGGGCAAATGGCCCCCACCACGCTGCCCGGCATGAAGACGACTTCTTCACCCTACGGGCGCGACGTGGAAGTGGCCGGTTACCCGATCCGCATGTCCGAGATGCTGGCCGAGATGGACGGCGCCGGTTACATCGTGCGCCGCTCGCTGCACGACGCCAAACACATCCGCCAATCCAAGAAAGCCATTCGGTTGGCCTTCGAGACGCAGCAGCGCGGCCTGGGCTTCAGCATGGTCGAACTGCTCTCGTCCTGCCCGACCAACTGGAAAGTGACGCCCAACCAAGCGCTGGATTTCATCGCCGAGAGAATGGTGCCGGTCTTCCCCCTGGGAGACTATAAGGTCACCGGCGAACTCGACGGGCTGCGGGTATAAGGAGGTTATACATGGAAACCAGTTTTATCATCTCCGGCTTTGGCGGCCAGGGGACGTTGTTCGCCGGGCAGGTGCTAGCTTATTCCGCCCTGGACAACAATCTGCAAGTTACCTGGATTCCCTCTTACGGGCCAGAAATGCGCGGCGGCACGGCCAGTTGCACGGTAGTGATCGCTGACGAAGAGATCGGCTCACCCGTGGTCAACAAACCCGACGTTGCCATCGTGATGAACCTGCCCTCGCTGGATAAATACGAAGCCTTGATGCGCCCCGGTGGCGTGTTGGTCGCCAATTCCTCACTGATCAACCGCGAACTAACCCGCACCGACATCAACTCTGTGTTCCTCCCGGCCAACGAGGTAGCCGAAAAGATCGGCAATGCGCGCCTGGCGAACATGGTCATGCTAGGCGGCATGCTCGAACTCGTCCCCGTGCTCACCCTGGAACAGGTCAAGCAGGGCCTGAGCGAGCATATCCCCGAACGCCACCGCAGCACCCTGCCCCTGAACTATGAAGCCATGGAAATGGGGGCCACCCTGGCACAGGAATACAAGGTGCTGGTCTAACGAGCAGCTTTTAGATTCGACTTACTTGAACCGGCGGGCTTGAGGAGGCTGCGCCGGTTTTTTTATTCCCCCTTCTCAATGACCGCCACACGGGTTAGCTCCAGCCCATCCTTGCTGTAGCCGGATTCAACCGTCAGCACGTCATAATTCAATGCACACAGGTATTCATCCACCCACCCGCTCTCCAAGTTTTCCCGCCGGGAGCGGTAGTGACACAACAGCAAACGCCCGCCCGGGGCGACGAATTCGGCTAACAGGCGCGTGATGAAATCCTGGCGTTTGTTGACCGGCACGTACTCCAACTCGGCGCGCACGAAATCGAACTGCTGTGCGGGATACCAATACCAGGCATTGCCCAGGTAGAGGTGTTTGGCATAGCTAGGCAGGCGCTGGCGTGCCATGGTCAGCGTTTCAGGCGAATAATCCAGGCCGTAGGGTTCGATGTTCAAGCCCTTGGTACGCACCCAGCCGAGCAGCGATTGCAGTAAGAAGCCGGAAGAACAGCCGATATCCAGGAAACTGCCGCTGCGCTGCACGGCCGCGCTGACCGGAATGCGCAAGCGCACCCAGTCCTCATAACTCCCGGACTTGCCGGATGCCTGCCAGGGGTGCGCTGCCAGCGTGTAGGCGCGCGTCAACAGACCGCGCACCTCATCGAACCAGGCGGGTAAGTCGGCGTCTTTTTCGACCACAAACCGGAAGCCACAATCACATATTTCAGTATCGGGGGATACAACTTTTCCACAACGCGGGCAGATCATGCCACAACCTCCTCCTCAAGAGTTGTCCAGACACCCAAGCCTATTTTATTGTACTAAAAATCGGGGCACTTGGGAAGAAGGGGAAGGCAGTTGGGTAGTTGGTTGGTTAGATAGTTTTTAGTCTTGTAGTCGAACAGGGAATTAGAAATATTCGTGTCATTCGCTTCATTCGTGGCATTCGTGATCTATTACCCGCGTTTTACGACCGACCTCTCCCCCTCCCTCCAACTTGCGATTACAATAGGCCGCATATTTAACCACAGATAATGCAAGCATGATTAGGAGCGCGCCATGATCGAATCCCAGACCGACCTTAAGCAACTCGAAGCCCAATACACCAGCGGAGTGTACGGTAAACGTGACCTGATGATCGTACGCGGGGCGGGGACGCGCGTCTGGGACGAAGCGGGGAAAGAGTACATCGATTGCGCCGCTGGGATCGGGGTGGCCAACATCGGGCATTGCCACCCGGCGCTGGTAAGTGCGCTCACCGAGCAAGCCAACACACTGCTCACTTGCCCCGAAATGTTCTACAACGACCAACGCGCCCGGCTGCTGGAACGCCTATCTGAAAAGCTGCCGGACGGCCTGGAGCGCATTTTCCTATGCAACTCCGGCACCGAAGCTGTCGAAGCGGCGATCAAATTCGCGCGCGCCAGCACCGGCAAGCCAGGTATTGTGGCGGCGATGCGCGGCTTCCACGGGCGCACGCTGGGTTCGCTCTCCGCAACCCACAACAAGGAATACCGCCAGCCCTTCGAACCGCTGGTGCCCGGCTTCAACCACGTACCCTACGACAACATCGAACGCCTGGAAGCCGCCCTGACCGACGAAACCGCCGCCGTGATCCTGGAAATCGTGCAGGGCGAGAGCGGCGTACGCCCCGGCTCACCAGAGTACTTCCAGGCCGTTCGCCGGTTATGCGACCAGCGCGGCATCCTGTTGATCGTCGACGAGGTCCAGACCGGCTTCGGGCGCACCGGGCGCTGGTTCGCCTGTGAGCACGCCGGGATCGTCCCTGACCTGCTGGCGCTGGGTAAGAGCATCGCCGGGGGCGTGCCGATGGGCGTGGTCGCCATCGGCCCCAAAGTGATGGAACTCAAACCCGGCAT
>JBNKDB010000513.1:0-10065 GCA_050288045.1 Anaerolineales bacterium
ATGGCGAGGTTATGTTCTTCGCGTAGGATGGCGTTCAGTTCGTGGCGCACACGGTCGCCGGAAACCCGGTCAAGTAAGGGCAGGGCAGCCCGCAGCAATTCCAGGGTGCGGTCTTCGATCTGGAAAGCGAAACGCTGCTCAAAGCGTACCGCCCGCAGGATGCGAGTGGGATCATCGACAAAAGAGAGTGAATGCAGCACGCGGATCAGGCCATTTTGCAGGTCGCTGACCCCGCCCCAATAATCGTGTAGGTCGCCGTAATGCCGCCCGTCAAGGCGCAGCGCCAGCGTGTTGATCGTGAAGTCACGGCGGTGCAGGTCGAGCTTGATGCTGCCGCGCTCGACGGTGGGCAGGGCCGAGGGAGCGGTGTAGAACTCGCGCCGGGCAGAGACCAAATCGAGCGAATCGGGCAGGTCGTCCGGGTCGAGCAGACTGCCGGTTTCATTGCCAAGCCGGGCGACGAGTTTTTCCCGGATCTCGCCGATCTGCCATTTGGCGGTGCCGAAGCGCCGGTGGGTGACCACGCGACCGCCGTACTTCCGCACCAGCGGCCGCGCCAATGCAATGGCGTCGCCTTCGACGACCACGTCATAATCCAGGCTGGGGCGTTCCAGCAGCAGGTCGCGCACGAAGCCGCCTACGATGTAGAGCGCAGCGTGCTGCTCGACGGCGGCCTCGGCTACCATGCGCAAGATCGCCAGTTGGGCGGCCGGTAGCGTGTTTTCCAATTTGGCGGCCAGGTTCTGACGGCCGCTGGAGGCGGTCTGCGGGGTGAGTGTTTTGAGCAGATCGGTGCGGGTGACGATGCCGATGATCTCGCCAGTGTCGGGTTTGACTACGGGAATCTGTCCCCAGCCGCTGTCGGTCATCACTTCCTGTAATACCTCGACCGAGTCGTTTGGTGCAATGGTAACCTGTCCGGCTTCCATCAAATCCCCGGCGGTCAGGTTGAGGTTATGGTTGAGGGCGCGGTCAACAGCGCCGCGCGTCAGCAAGCCGACCACCTGCCCGTCCGCCACCACCGGGTAACCCTCGTAACCATAGCGCTGCATGCGCTCGGCGGCTTTGCTTACCGGTGTGTCCGGGGCCAGGATCTGCGGGCCGGAAGACATTAGTTCGGCAACGGTGATCGCCGGACGAATCCAGCCGGGTAATTTCTCGACCAGTTCAGTATACACGTCTTCCAATTCGCCATCGCGGACGCGGGCCGCGGCGGCACGCGGGTGTCCGCCACCGCCAAAATGGGCGGCGGCTGTGGAGACGTCGATGTAATCTGAGGTCGAGCGGGTGATCAACTGTACCCCGCCGCGCGTGCGGATGATCAAAAATAACGCCTCGGGATCGAGCAGGTCGCGCAGTTTGTGGGCGATAGTGGAAAGTTCTTCCTCCATCTCGGTGGCGTCGCCGCTGGCGATCACCACGGCATGCCCATTGATCTGGTGTGTTTCGGCGGTCTCGCGAAGGTGGTCATACAGCTTTTGCTGTTCCAACGAGAGCGGGTGATTGAGGAATTCGTTGGCGATTTGCAGGCTGGCACCTTGTTCCAATAGATAGGCGGCGGCGCGCACATCGCGCGGCGTGGTGCGGGTGTAGGTTAGCGAGCCGGTATCTTCGTATAGGCCCAATAACAGCAGTGTGGCCTGGACGGTGGTCAAGGGACCGTTGTGGGTTTGCAAGCTTTCCACGAACAGGGTGGTGGCTGCTCCGGTTTGCTCGGTGCGTACCACCCAGTCTTTCGGCAGGTCCGTACGCAGTGTATGGTGATCGATCACGGTGATCTTGGTGTCGGGCTGCATACCTTTGATGGTAGTCAGCGACTGCGTATCGACCAGGGTGATCCGCTCGATGCGCTGCTTGGGCAGGTCGCGCGGGTCGATAAAGGGGAGTTCCAGCCCATAGAGGGTGATGAAGGCACTGACGTTGCGGTTCATGCGCCGCGGCAGCACAGGGGTGGCGGTTTCATCCAACAGATAGGCGCCCAACAACGACGCCAGCGCATCGAAGTCGGCCTGTTCGTGGGTCAAGATCACATGCATATGCACATTTTACCCTTAATGGGGGCGAGTGTTATGAATTAAGAATTATGAGTTAGGGGGAGCGGCCCGTTCAGGGCGTGGGGGTGCTGGTCGTCCCAGGCTGTGTTTGTGTCTGCGTTGCCGTGCCTGTTTCTGCCAGGTTGCCTGGTGCGCTGGTGTTATCTGTTCCCGAAGTCACCGTCGCCGGGGTAAGTGTGCGGCTGGGCAGCGGCGTATTGGTTTGTGAGGGCTGCGGAGATGAAGTCCGGGTTGGCGTGGACGCGGTAGGTGGCAAGGTGTTGGTGGGCAGTGCAGTGAGCGTAGAGGTGGGTGTTTTTGTGGGCGTGAAATAACGGTAGGCCGCAAATCCCAACCCGGCGACGACCAGCAACCCGATGAAGGATAACAGGATCACGCCGAGCAGCGAGATGCCAACTACAGCCTTGCGGTCGGTGGTCTTGCGTTTGGTACCGGGAACTTGCAGCAGTACAACGGTGATATTGTCCTTACCGCCGTTTTCGTTGGCCTGCTCGATCAAAGCCTGCACGGCATCGTCGAGGTCGTTTTCCAGGATGATTTGCTGGATAACATCATCGGTCACCAGGTCGTGCAGCCCATCGGAGCACAGCAGCAAACGGTCGCCGGGCTGTAAGAGCATGCCTTGGCCTTTCTCGGCCTGGGCGTTGCTGTCTCCCGGATTCTGACGCAGGCGGATGTCCACATCGACCGGCTTGCCGGAGCCGACGTAGCGCCGGATGATGTTGGAATTGGGATGTTCGCGGGCCTGTTCTTTGGTCAGGATCCCGGCTTCTACCGCTTCCTGTACCCAGGTGTGGTCGATGTTCAACTGGTGCATGCGTCCATCGCGGATCAGGTACAGGCGCGAGTTGCCGACCGAGGCGGAATACAATCGGTTACCAATCACCCAGGCGCAGATTGCGGTGGTGCCCATGCCGCTTTTTTCAGGATCGGCTTCGGACTGTGAGCGGATGGTATTACTGGCCTGCAAGATGGCGGCCTGCATGATGGTGGCCGGTTGGCTGGCGTCGCTTTCGGCAATTGCTTGGCTGATCATCTCAGTGGCGATTTCCGAAGCCACTTCCCCGGCCTGATGCCCGCCGATGCCGTCGGCGATGATCGCAAATACCGAAGGGGTCGCGTCGGTGGCGCTGACCGTGTAGGCTCCGACAGAAAAATTATCTTCGTTGTTGGAGTGCCGCATGCCGGTGTGGCTGTCTGCTGCCACACGCAGGTGGGCACGCTCTTTTGGAATCATTCCCCTTGTTCCTCTCGGATCACAACTGGCCGGCGGGTTTGGGTGGGGCGGCTCTTGGTGAAGCGGAACCCCATACGGCCAATGTGGATGAGGTCGCCATGTTCGACCTTGCTGCCTTCATTGGATACTGGGGCATAATTGATCCAGGTTCCGGCCACCGAATCCTGGTCGGCCAGATAGAATTCGTTGTTGCCGTTCTGCCACAAGTGGGCATGGATGGATTCAACGGAAGCTTCTTCCAGCACGATGGTGGCTTGCCCTGGATCGCTGCCAAAATAGATGTCTGTGTCTTCGATGTTGCGGACGTTTTCGGGACGCGGTTCCCCACTCTCGGACAAGCCGATCAGGTAGGCCACCGGTTGCTCGCTGCGTTTACGTTGCGTCCAGCGCGTGGGGGTAAAACGGCGTGCCAAGCGTGAGAAGAAGTTCCCAGATTCTTCGGCATCTGTGGCTGTTTCGACTGCCGCGACCGGCTGGGTGACCGGGTCCTGGGTTGGGGCGGCTTGCTTGCCGTTCTTCTTGAGCGGCTTGGAGTCGGGGTCGTCGTAGGTCGTGCGAGGGCGAGTCTTCAGCCCCAGCCCGGCCGGACGCGTGACCGGATCATTGAGTGGCCGTGAATCGCTCCCCACACTGATCGGACGGGTAACCGGATCGGCATAGACGGCTTGTTTCTGCTTGCGTTCCCCCCGGGAGCGCGGGCCAATGCGGCCGGAGAGTACCAATACCAGCAGAAGCACGGCCCCGGCAACCCCGGCAAAGGCCATTGCAATCGTTGCACCATAATGGGTCATGATCGCCCGGAACCCCAACTGGGGCTGCTGGACGATGACCGGCACAGTCTGTTCGATACTCTGTCCGGTCAGACCAAGTTCGTCTTCCGCTTCGACTTTCAACATCACGTTCTGGTCGGCGGTATATGGCGTCAAATCCCAACTGAATTGGTCGAAGGGCTCCTGGGTATTCTCGGCGATCAATTCTCCGTTGGCGTACAGCGCCGTGCGGGTCAGGGAGCGATTGATGCCGTCCGGGAATTCGACCAGGATTTCGATGTGTTTGCTCACCGGCAGGAAATCTTCCGGCAGGCCGCGGCTGTCTTCCGGGGCGGCCCGCCCGATCTCGGTGGGCAAGTCGAGGAAGATGGGGTTAGGAGCCTGTAATTGCAGCTCGTAGGTCTGGATAGAAGAGAGTACTTCAACGTCAGTTTGTTGCACCATTACGGCAACCTGGTGAGAGCCGGAAGCCGTGACCTGCGAGTCATACGAAATCTGATACACGCGCCGTAGGGTTTCCAACCAGGTGTTGGGGTCCGGGAACGTTTCCGTACCGGAGAAAAAGAAGAGCTGCCCGTTGGTTTGCAAGGCCAGGCCTTGCAGCAAGCTGGCGCGGTCTTCGGTATAGATGGCTTGGGAATCGATGACCCACAGATAGATGCGCACGCCGGTCTGTGCAGCGCGGTCGGCCATATTTTGCAGTACGTCGGCCGAGGCAGGGTCCAGGCTGGGAGTGATGAATACCACCGCCCGGCCCATCCCGGCGCGTGGGGTGGGATCGGCGGCCAGGTCGATGGCGCGCGAAAGCACGTTCAGGGAGGGCACGGCGGTTTCGAAGTCGGGTTGGGAAGTTAGCAGGGCGGTGAGCCACTCGTCCGGGTCGGCGCGGTGGCTGGCAAGCACACCAGCCTGGTTGACCAAGCTGAGGTCATCCTGGTTGGCGGGGACGGTGCGTACCCAGGCTTGCAGGGCCTGGGAGACGTAATCGTAGCGGCTGTTGCCCTGCCCGTCGCGAATCGCAAAGGCATTACCCAGGTTGAGGGCAAAGACCACCTGTACCCCAGGCCGTAATTCTGTTAGGTCGGCAGCGGGAAGTTCAACGCCATTTTCGATCACGGTGGTATCCCCTGGCGTTAAACCGGCCACAAAATCACCCCGCGCGTCGCGCACATCCAAATATGCCGACACGGAGGGGAATTGTTCGATATTCGGTGCGCCCAGCCGGGCGTACGCGGCAGTCTGTGCGTTGGCTGTGACGGCGAGACCGCAACAGACCAGCAACACAAGTAGTATTCCGCTTATTTTCTTACACACGTTAAACATTGTAGCATAAATTGATGTGCTGTGGATAAGTGAAAGCTGAAGGTTAAAGAATTGATAGTTCGTGAAAAATGGCATTAATTATGCGTGGTGCTATTGAATGTAAATGTCACGTTTTATCCGTTTTTATTTTTGAACCCCATCCCCGGCCGATGAATTCAGAAGCTTGTGGCATAATTTCGCATTCCAGTTGACTCGCCTCTCCCAAAATGATAATATGACGCGGATGAACTCGCCTTTGGTCCGGTCGTATAAAGCTTTCCGCCAGCTCGGTTTCCGCCAGGTCAGCCTGTTTGCCTGGTACCAATTCAAGCTGCGTAGTGGATTGCTGCGTTTCCAAACCCGGGCGCGTGAAACTACCCTCGATCAGGATTTGCGACTGGCAGTGGATTTCCTGCCGATCCCGGATCAAGCCAAACTGCGCGCCTTGTTGGGAGATAGCGATGCCGTCCTCATCCAGCAAGCAGACGAAATCGTAAGCGGACAGGTGCGCCTGTTTAGCGGAGAACCTCGCTCGTTGAGGCTGGTGCTGGACGAGCCGTTGGAACATTGGACAAAGTATAAATCCGGGCAGTATCAAGGGGAGGATATCAAGTTTACCTGGGAGGTAGGACGTTTTGGTTGGGCGACCACGCTGGCGCGCGCTTATGTGCTCAGCGGTGACGAAAAATACGCCCGCACTTTCTGGAAATATACCGAAACCTTCCTGGCTGCCAACCCGCCCAATCGTGGCCCACATTGGGCTTCCGCTCAAGAAGTCGCCCTGCGACTGGTGTGCCTGAGCTTTACCTACGCAGTTTTCAAGAACTCCCCCGAAACCATGCCCGAACGGGCCACCTTGCTGGCGAACGCACTGGCCGATCACGCCGCCCGCATCCCGCCTACGCTGGTGTATGCGCGTGCCCAGAATAACAATCACCTGCTCACCGAGGCGGTTGGTTTGTACACCGCCGGAACCGTTTTGCCCGATCACCTCCAGGCCGAGAAGTGGCGTGCTCTGGGATGGCGCTGGTTGAACGACGCTCTGCAAACCCAGGTCACATCCGCTGGGGCTTACGTGCAGAACAGCGCGAACTACCACCGCCTGATGCTGCAAGCCGCATTGTGGGCGGCAGCCGTAGCCTCAGGTCGTGGGGAGGCATTTCCAACCGATACACAAACCAAATTAGCAGCGGCCACACGCTGGCTATTGGCCTTGCTCGATGAAGATAGTGGGGGCGTGCCCAATCTGGGGCCGAATGATGGCGCCTATATCCTGCCGTTGACGACGCTCCCCTTTGATGACTACCGGCCGGTGCTGCAAGCCGCCGCCCAGGCTTTCCTGGGGGGCAGGCCCTTCCCGCCGGGCGCATGGGATGAGATGAATCAGTGGTTGAATGTTCAGGCTCCGGCGCGCGCCGCCGCATTAAATGAAAACACTGCGCCCATCCGCATTAGCGGTACACAAAGTTGGGCGTACCTGCGGGCGGCCGTATTCCAGGCCCGCCCCGGCCACGCCGACCAACTGCACCTCGACTTGTGGTGGCGCGGGCTGAACGTCGCCCGCGATGCCGGAACCTACCTCTACAACGGCGACTCGCCCTGGGACAACGCTCTGGCCGGAAGCGGCGTGCACAACACACTGACCATGGACGGGCAAGGCCAGATGACGCGCGCCGGGCGTTTTCTGTGGCTGGATTGGGCACAGGCTGAAGTCATGGATACCGGTTACGCCGAGAGTGGCAAGCTGAGTTGGGTGGTTGCCCAGCATGACGGTTATCACAAACTCGGTTTACTGCACCGCCGCATGGTGACCTGCGAGGGTGACCAGTGGCTGGTGCGCGATCAGGTATTGCCGGAAACGGATGAAGTTGTAGACACATTTCAGGTGCGCCTGCACTGGCTGCTGCCTGATTGGCCCTGGGAATTGGAACACAACGTGCTGCGTTTGCGTTCGCCACATGGCCCGGTGACGATTGAGGTGACCGCCAAGGGTGCGACCAATCTGTGCTTCCAACTGGTACGTGCCGGGGAGTTGCTGGCCGGGGAAGGTCCGGCCAATCCTGTCCAGGGTTGGTACTCGCCAACCTACGCCCAGAAGCAGCCCGCCCTTTCCCTGACCGCCAGTGGTGGAGGGCTCTTGCCGCTCACGCTGACCAGCCAGTTCGTTTTCCCGGAGTGAGCGATGTATAAGCCATATGCCACTGTGGTCGTATTTAAAGGAGAAAGCAACGTTCTGTTGCACAAGCGAGAAGATTTTCGCCTATGGGCGTTGCCCGGCGGCACCATCGAAGCAGGTGAAACACCGGAACAGGCCGCAATCCGCGAGGTACAGGAAGAGACCGGTTTCGAAGTTGCCATAGATCGATTTGTCGGTTGCTATCATTTCCCGCAGCATGGTAATACGCGTTACGTTTATCGCGGTCACGTCACCGGAGGACAGGCTATCGAACGCGGCCCGGAAACGGCGGCAGTTGCCTGGTTCCCGGTTGCGGAGATCCCCCGTCCGATGGCCCCTGGCACCTTGGAAGTGATCGCGGATGCCTTGCCCAAAGAAGCCGAGCCGGTGGACAAGACGAAGGTATTACCGCGCTGGCAAGTGATCTTGAAGAATACCTTGATCACACTGCGCGATGCCCGCAACCGTCTCTTACGCAGGTGATGGTTGATATTCATCGTTCGGTGATTAAAATGGCCTGCAACGGATAAATGTATTTCAATGCTGGAGTGTATTATCATATTGGCGGCTAAAGTCGCCCGCAACAAGGCAACCTGCCGACTAACTCATTTATCAACCATGAGTCAACTACCCGACTATTAGACTATCCAACTATCTGACTACTCAACTAACCCATGCATATCTTACTCATCCATCAAGCCTTCGCCGCTATTGACGAACCCGGCGGCACCCGCCATCACGAGATCGCCCTGTACCTGGCTTCACGCGGCCACCGCGTCACCATCATCGCCAGCCCGGTCAGCTACCTGACCGGCAAAGCTAGCGCCGAACGCATCCCGTGGGTTCAAAAACAATCCGGCGGGGAAGGCGTCACCATCTTGCGGGCTTACACCTACCGCGCCCTGCACCGCAGTTTCGTGCATCGCGTCTTCAGTTTCCTCAGTTTCATGCTGTCTTCTTTTATGATCGGTCTGGGCGTCAAGAACGTCGACCTGGTTTGGGGCACTTCGCCGCCGCTCTTCCAGGGGCCGACCGCCTGGGCGCTGGCGCGCCTCAAGCGCGTCCCGTTCCTGTTCGAAATTCGCGACCTGTGGCCCGCTTTTGCGGTGGCGGTAGGCGTGCTGCACAACCCCACGCTCATCCGCCTGGCTGAATGGCTGGAACGCTTCCTTTATCGCCGAGCTGACCAGATGATGGTCAACTCGCCGGGCTTTATCGAGCACATCCAGGCGCGCGGTGGGGGCGATGTGGCGCTGATCCCCAACGGGGCCGATATGCACATGTTCGATCCGGTTTCCGATGGGGGCGATTTCCGCCGGGAACATGGCCTGGAAGGTAAGTTTGTAGTGCTATACGCTGGGGCGCATGGCCTCTCCAACGACCTGGGCGTGCTGCTGAAAGCCGCCGGCCAACTGCGCGACCGGGCGGAGATTGCCATCGTGCTGCTGGGTGATGGCAAGGACAAGCCCGCCCTTGTGGCGCAGGCGGCCGAGCTGGAACTGAACAATGTCCATTTCCTGCCGCCGGTGCCCAAGAGTGAGATGGCCCAGGCGCTGGCCGCAGCCGACGCCTGCGTGGCGATCCTCAAGCCGATCGAAATGTACAAGACCGTCTATCCCAACAAGGTTTTCGATTATATGGCCGCCGGGCGGCCGGTGGTGTTGGCGATTGACGGCGTGGTCCGCGATGTGGTCGAAAAGGCGGGGGCAGGCAGTTTTGCCCAACCCGGCAACCCGGATGCTGTGGCTGCCGCTATCCGCGCAATGGCAGCCGACCCGGCCGAAGCATGCCGCATGGGCCTGGCCGGGCGCGCTTACCTGGAAGTGCACTTCGACCGCACCAAACTGGCAGAGCAGTTCGAGGAATTGTTGGAATCATTGACACAATGAAAATACTGAGGGCACAGCATAATTCATAATGGCTGGCCTCTTGATAAAGGGACGTTGTGAAAAGTGAGCCATTGGTGATGGGGAGATAAGGTTTCTTAGGGAGCAGTTTCGCAAGCTTCGCCTGCCCTGCGCCCAGGGCGAACTGCTGTTCACCCCTACGCGTGTTCATTTTTCATGGGGATGGTTCCTTATTCCCAAGTTATTTTCTAAGTTCAATTAGCCCCCCCTCTAACTGTGATTTACATATAGGCTAAGGCTGTTTTTATCTGTGTTTTCATCTAAATCAGTGTTTCAGTGATTCCCGGTGATGATGTATAATGCCACTATGGCAAAGCGAGTTCGCCCGGAAGAATTGAGCGAGGAAGACCTGCTGTTCCTCTTGCAGGAGAAGCGCCGCAAAGACCGCCAGATGCGCCTGGAAGAATATCAGCGCACCGGCCGGGTGGTGCAGCTTACCCGCGAGCCGGATACTTCCCCGTTGGACGACCTGCGCGGGCGAACCTTTGAACCGGCCGAAGACCCCGAGATCAGCGACCGTGAACGGCGGCGCAAACGCTTCTTTGACCGTATCTTATTGGCCGTCGAAGTGCTGGCGATCGTTGGGTTGGCTTTCATCCTGCTCAATGGCGCCGGTCTG
>JBNKDB010000514.1:0-2683 GCA_050288045.1 Anaerolineales bacterium
CAGGCCAGGTGCAGGTATATAAAGTTTTATTAAAACCTTAGAAATTCTTAGGATATCCTTGGCTATTTGGGGCTATTCGGGTACAAGTGGTAGAATTAAGCGGTGAGTAGGAGCAAGAGAGAAGGACTTTTACGGACTATGCGCGCGATCCATATTCGAATATTAATTGGTGTTTTTATCGTCGCCTGTGTGGGATTTTTGTTATCCAGTCAGGCTGTCGAAGCGTTGGGACAATCGCTCACGGGGTGGACGGAGCCGATCACACTGGGAGATGGATGGTTTCCTAATATTGCAACGGATGCCACCGGCCGGGTTCATATTGCTTGGGCTGGAACGATCCTGAGTAAAGTCGATCAGCAGGGTGATCCTTCAAAAGCTTATGATGTCGTTTGGTACACCAATTCCATAGATGGGGTCAACTGGTCGCCGGTAGAAGATTTGGTCGCTTTAGTGCAATTTCCAGTTGGGAATAGTGAAGTAACTCGCCCAAATATGTTCATTGACCCTGAAGGAACTTTTCATATAACCTTCCGTAGCTTTGATGTGTTCTATGCTCAGGCGCGCTATGCCAATCATATTATGGCGAGCGAATTAGAGAATGTGTATCGGGCGAATATCAATGACTGGGGCTATTTCTCGCAATCGTTGAAAGATGCTGATGGCATTATGCATTTGGTGTTTACGGAGAACGTACAAACCGAACAATGTCCGGTCTGTTACCAGGTTTTCTATCGCCGTTCCACAGATAATGGAAATAGTTGGTCTATTCGGAATGCCATTTCGCTCGCTACTACTGGTGCGGCAAAACCACAAATGTTAATCTCCGATACGGGTTCCATTCACGTAGTATTTGAATCGGGCGTTGGTGGTACGCTCGGTAAAGTCTCCAATGTTGATAGTACGGTGATGCATACGGCGTCTTATGATGGTGGTTTGACTTGGGAACCGGCCGAAGAATTTATGCCGCTTTACCGTGATATCAAAAAGAACATTGCAATTGGACAAGATAGAAAGGGACAATTGATCGTTGTCTGGCTGCGTTCGAGTACGAACAGGCTGTATTATCAGGTTTCCAGGGATGATGGCCGCACCTGGACAGAGGCTGTGCCCATCTATGGCGTTGGTGGTCGTTGGAAAGTCGTGAACACCGGTCAAGATGGTTATTCTATGGCAAATGACAGCCTCGATATTGTGCATCTGGTTTTTGTAGGAACGCATGAGCAGAACCAGGAAGGCTTGAACGTGCTCCATATGACCTGGAATGGAGATTCCTGGTCTGAACCTGATGACGTGGTAGAGTATGCTGGAGATGTCCCCGAGTGGCCGCGTATCGCGGTGGGCCTAGGCAACCAACTGCATGTAGTTTGGTTCACGCGTGATGCCAAGCACGTCTGGACATCGGATGATGGGGAAGCCATTTACCAAATCCACTACGCGCGTGGGATGGCGGATGCTCCTGAAATTGCTCCAAAAGCATATGCATACCAGGCACCGACAAAGCAACCCAGTCCAACGCCGACTGCTCAAGCAACTGCAACCGCAACGGCAATGATCGCTTCCCTGACGCAGGAGCCGTTAGACCCGAATGCTCCGGTATACATTCGGTCTGAAAACGATGAATTGATCTCGATTGGCTTAAGTCTGGCTGTACCCGTTATTTTGATTATTGTGATGGTTATGATTGTACTTCGCGTCCGTAATGGATAGCCATAAATAAATTTTTGTAGATGTGAACATGAAAATCCTTTTCGTAGTCCCTTATGTGCCCAACCTGATCCGGGTACGCCCTTATAACTTAATTCGTTTCCTGGCCGAAGAGGGGCATGAAGTAACCGTTGTTACATTGGTATCGAACGAGCAGGAGCGCCAAGACGTTGAAGATCTGGCGCAATATTGTCATCAGGTGCATGCATTTCCGCTGCCGAAGTGGCGCTCCTATAGCAACAGTTTAATGGCCGTGCCAACTTCGCAGCCGCTGCAATCGGTCTATTGCTGGTCGCCGGAGCTGGCTGATTTCATATTGAATGAAATCCTTGGCAGTTCCAACGGGAATAGCTACGATGTAGTGCATATCGAGCATCTGCGCGGTGCGCGCTATGGATTATTCTTGAAAGAAAAATTGGCTGGTGGGGAGAAAAGGCTTCCAATCGTGTGGGACAGCGTGGACAGTATTACGCATCTGTTCCGGCAGTCGTCTTCTCACAGCAAGAGTTTTTTCGGGCGATGGATGACTACCTTTGAATTGAGCCGCACGGAACGTTTCGAACGTGCCATGCTGGATGCTTTCGAACGCGTGCTGGTTACATCCTCAATTGATAAGGATGCCTTGCTTTCCCTGGCCCCGGAAAATGGCGTGAAAGAGGTTGTGAAGGTGCTGCCGAATGGCGTTGACCTTGATTATTTCCATCCCAATGTCCGGGAGGAACGCGAACCGGCCACGTTGATTGTTAGTGGGAAGATGAGCTATCATGCTAACGTAACCATGGTGCTTCATCTGGTTCAGAATATTATGCCGGCGATTTGGGAGCAGATGCCTGATGTAAAATTATTGATCGTCGGCAAAGACCCGGTATCCGAGATTCAGGCATTGGCGGAGAACCCAATGATTGAGGTGACAGGCACAGTTCCCGATATTCGTCCCTACCTGCGTAAGGCGACCCTGGCGCTTACGCCGGTGGTTTAT
>JBNKDB010000515.1:0-2579 GCA_050288045.1 Anaerolineales bacterium
AAGTCAAAGTTAACGAATAGAACAATTGTTCTGATATTATATCACGCTGGTGCATCGTTGCATAGCAATTGGTTTGGGAATCGTTTTAGGAAAACCTTGGTTTCAAAGGAGGCGGAGGTTTGCAGAGATTTTTAGGTCTGCGCGATATAATTACATCTCAAAAAGATTGGCTAACAGCAAAACCAGTCGATTTCTTGTTTCCGTATCTACCTGATTCCTTGTTTACTTACTTCCCCCGTAGTTATCGTTCACACGTCATTGCCCCTAAGGCAACACCGCTAACGGATCAATCCGCTCCCCATTCCTGCGCACCTCGAAGTGCAAATGCAGTCCCATCGAGCTGTTCACGTTTCCACCCAATCCCAGCACCTGACCTTGTTCCCCACTATTGCCGCAGTGTACCAATACTTCACTTAAATGAGCATACACTGTCTGAATGCCATTGCCGTGATCGATCATCACCGTCAGGCCGTAACCACCATTCGCCCACCCGGCAAACACCACCACGCCAGCATCAGCAAAGACGATCTCTTCGCTATCGATCACGGCCAGGTCGACTCCCTCATGTCCTTCCCAGAAAGTGTTGCCGCGCACCTCATGACTCACCGTCGGCCAGATCAAGGTGCCGCTGCCTTCCGGCCCTTCATAGCCGCCAAAACACGCCCCACTACCATATTCATAGCGCTTGTCTACACTAGGGGCACGATCGACACTCGGCAGGACAAAGCGCTCGAACACACGCACACCACCGGGAATCATGATCCAGGTTCCCGGAACCACATACAAGTTTTCTGTATCAATCTGATTCCCAGGCCACTCCAAAATGGTGTCTTCGGTACTGCCAAAGATGGCGGCCACACCGGCTAACGAGTCGGCGCCCTGCCATTGGTAATAGACGCCATCCACCGGCGGGATTTGTAATTGCATCCCCGCTCGCAAAAAATCGGGGTTATCGTTCAATAAATCGTAATTAGCCCACAACACGGATTTCGGTTCCAGACCGTAACGCTCCGCGATCAACCCCAGTGAGTCGCCATCCTGCACCATGTAGGTAACAAAATCATCACGGCGCTGTGGCGGGTTGGTCGGCTCCGGTGTAGGCGAAATCGCCGGCGTAGGTGTGCGCGTCGGCCGGCTGGTCGCGGTTGCGTCCGATGTTGGATCAGGAACAGGGGTATTAAAGACCGGGCGCTCCGGCGTCGATGCGGCCGCTAAAGGAGCATCGATTACACCGAAACGCCGCAAACCGAGATAGATCGCTAAAGCAACCATCCCCAGGGCCAAAATCCAGGCACCCAGGGATAGCCAGCGATTCAAACGATGATCGTTATCTTCGGGTGAAGCTAAATTATTGGGGTCGTTTTTATCGTCCACTGCAAAAGGGCTTTGCGCCTAGGCAGTCAGCGCCTCAAGGAATTCGATATTGGAATCCGTCTTGGCTAATTGCTGCAAGATCGCTTCTGTAGCCGCGGTCGTACCCATTCCGGCACCTTGCGGCGGGTCAGCAACCATCTGCCCAAACATGCGGCGCAGCAGCCACACGCGCTGGGTGATATCCGGGCCAAGCAGCAATTCCTCACGGCGGGTGGAAGAGCGATCCACATCGATGGCCGGGAAGATACGGCGTTCCTGCAGCTTGCGGGACAGGTGCAGTTCCATATTACCGGTACCTTTGAACTCCTCATAGACGACGTCGTCCATGCGCGAGCCAGTATCGACCAGGCAGGTGGCGCAGATCGTCAGCGAACCACCCTCTTCGATATTACGGGCTGCCCCAAAGAAACGCTTGGGGGGGTACAAAGCCGAGGGGTCGATACCACCAGAAAGCGTGCGCCCGGAGGGGGTTACCACCAGGTTATAGGCGCGTGCCAGGCGGGTGATCGAGTCCAGCAAAATGACCACATCGCGGCCCATTTCTACCAAGCGCTTGGCCCGCTCCAATACCATTTCAGCCACGCGCACGTGCGAGGTCACCGGTTCGTCGAAGGTGGACGAAATCACTTCAGCATCCACCGAGCGGTCCATATCGGTTACTTCTTCTGGGCGCTCACCGATCAGGGCAACCATCAAATGCACGTCATTGTATTTGGTCGAAATCGAGTTAGCGAGCTGCTTCAAAATCGTCGTCTTACCAGACTTGGGAGGAGAAACGATCAAGCCACGTTGGCCGCGGCCGATCGGGGCGATCAGGTTGATCATGCGCGGGGCCAACTCGCGGCGATCGGTTTCCAGGTCGAAGCGTTCTTCTGGGAAGATCGGCACCAGTGATTCGAAGCGCGGCCGGCGCTTGGCATCTTCCGGCTGCACCATATTCACAGTTTCGACCTTGAGCAAGCCGTAGTGCTTTTCGGATTCACGCGGCGGGCGTACGTGCCCAAGGATCAGGTCACCGTTGCGCAAACCATAACGGCGAATCTGGGTCTGGGAGACGTAGACGTCGTCCGGCCCACCCTGGTAATGATTTGAACGCAGGAAACCAACACCCTCATTCATAATTTCAAGGATGCCACCACGCACTTCCAGGCCATCTTTTTCGGCTTGCACCCGCCTGATATTTATCATCAGGTCTTCCTTCTTCA
>JBNKDB010000516.1:0-4962 GCA_050288045.1 Anaerolineales bacterium
CAGGTGCTGGCGGCCGTAGTCGACCAACTTCTCGAAGATCTGACGCGCTTCGGCAGCTTGCCCCAACGCCTGACGGGCCAGACCCTGGTAGAAGATCATGTCGGGCGGCTGGTCATTGTAGTACATGACGGAGGTCGGTTCGCTCAGACCGTGGGCGGCTTGCTGGAAGCAGGCTGTGGCCTGAACGCTGTCGCCTTTTTCGGTGTAAGCGCAGCCCATCCAATAGTGGATGTGGTTCTCCTGTGCTCCGAAGAGCTTGCCTTCGCCCAGGTTATGCGGGTAGGTCTGAGCGCGTTCCAGGTTTTCCAAAGCCTGGTCGAATTGATTGGCGGCGATCTGGTCACGTGCGTCCCCGACCAGGCTCCACACATATTGGGAAGGTACTTTGCCTTCGCCGCCTTCCCAGGGGTGGAAGTGGTGCGTGGCGAGCAGGTCGAGTGCTTCGGCATGCCGCCCGGCGATGTTGAGCAGGGTCAGGTATTCGACCAGTAAGTCATCGCGCTGCATCACCAGGTTGCGGTGTGCTTCCAGGCGGTCCAGGCGCTCAGCCGGGGTTTCATTCAGGCGCTTGTAGAGCTGGTCGAGTTCGAAGAACACGCGCGCGTCGCCGAGGTCGAGGGCGAAAGCTTTTTCGAGGCTTGTCAGGGCTTGCTCTGCATCACCGCGTTTGTTGAAATAAGCCAGCCCCAGGTTTCGCTGCACGGTCGGGAAGTCTTCATCCAATTGGCGGGATTTTTCCCAGCACTCGATCGCTTCTGCGTAGCGCCGGTGCCCGTACCAGAAGTTGCCCAGATAATACGGGGCGCGGTTGTCCTGCGGGTTGACCTGCATGGCGGCTTCCAATGCCAGTACGGCCTCGAGGTGATTGGGGAAACCGTAGTCCGGGGCGATCTGGGCGGCGGCTCTGAAAGCCGTTTGTGCGCCCGCTTCATCCCCGGCCAGCAGCAAGACCCAGCCCTGGAAATATCCCAGCATTGGGTCGCTTTGCGGCGGTTGTGCCAGCAGGTCGACGGCTTCCTGGTAAAAGCCAGCCTGGGCGTAATCCAGCGCCAACTCGATGTAAGTCTGTGCGCCGGTGTGCAGCACGTCGAAGAAGGTGCGGTCTTCTTCTAAAAGCCAGCGTTCCCATAGCGCACCGTAGGCCAGGCGGTCGTGCGCCAGCGAAGTTGTACAGGCTTCCAGGGCAGCGGCGGTGTCGCCGCATTTGCGCAGCAGAACAATTTGCAGGTGGCGCGCCTTGTGATGACTGTAGTTTTGCTCCAGGACGCGCTCGATCAGCTCGAGGGCTTCGGTGTCCCGCCCATCCCGGGCGGCCAGGCGCGCCAATTCAAAGAAGGCCGCGCCTTTCCAGGCTGCGTTCCAGGCTGCTTTGTAAAAGGCGTCTTCTGCTGCGGACAAACGGCCTTGCATCTTCAGTGCCAGCCCCAGGTTGTAGTAAGGTTCGCCGTCGTAGGGGTTGGGGTTGCGTAAGGTCAGGCGTTTGACCGCCTTGCGGAAGTAGGCCTCGGCTGTGGTGAATTTGCCCCGCCGGTAGAGTAGCAAGCCCATAGCATTGTTACAGCGGCTGTCGCCGGGATCACGGCGGAGGGCTTCTTCGTAGTAGGGTTCGGGGGCATAAGTGGCGTGGCGATATTGCTCCAGGTGGAGGCCGTTGAGGAAGAGTTCTTCATTGGAAGCGATCTCTTCCGGTGGGGCGGCGGGGGTGGCCGGGGCCGGGATGGGCGGGCGCTCACCGGAGAGCGGGCGGTAGCGAATTAGCTCGCGCCCGTCTGCGGTTACGCGTAAGGTGAAGTCTTGCGGGGCAGCTTGATCTGGCAGTGCCACGCTTTCCATAAGAGTGGTGGTTGGATCAAGGGACAACGCTTGCGCATAGATCACGGTTCCCTGGTACAGCAACTGTACCTCGATATCACGAGGCGAGGTGACGTACACGCCGATTTGTGCAGCGTCTTCCGTGATTTCCAGATTGACGGCCGCCTCGGTGTTGGCGTTCTTGGGTGGGCCGATCTGCTTGAAGGGCATGAAGACCTGCGTGAAGCGTTTTTCTTCGCCCGGCATGATCCAGGTGAAATCGGGCTGGTTGTCGGTGAAGGCGCCGCACATCAATTCGATGTAGGGGCCGTCTTCGTCGGTCAGTTGGCGATCCCAGGCCTGGCCGAAATCGCTGTTGCCCCACGTCCACTGCTTCTTGCCGGGCACCAGGTGGTGGTTGGCAACGTGCAGCATCCCGGCCTGCGGGCCGTGATCGTAACAGCCCATGAAGTCGAAATCAGAATGGTAGGCCATATACGAGGTTGGCACCGGGATGTTCTTGTAGCGGCTGATGTCGGTGCCGGGGGCGTAATCGATCTTGTAGTACACGCCGGTGGCGATCGGGAAGTCGGAGACGTCACGCTTACCGTGATCCATCACGGCGTACACGTCCGGCGGGAACACGGATTGGTAGTCATCGTTGACGTGCACGGCCGGGTTGGCCCACCATAGGAAGGTCTGCGGCTCGCTGGTGTGGTTGGAAAGCTGCACGTCGATTTCCAGATAGGCCCGGTCGGGGTGCAGGGTGAAGCCGTGCATGCCCTTGGTGTGGAACATACGCTCGATCTCAGCACACCACACGGTCTTGCTGCCGTTGGCGTGTTCTTCGATGCGCCAGTCGACGGGATCGAAGGTGGAAGGGCGGTGGTGCTGGGGCCAGTTGAATTCGATCCCCCCCGAGATCCACGGCCCGGCCAGCCCGACCAGGGCCGGTTTGATGACCTGGTTGTAATAGACGAAATGGTAGTCGTTGGTCTTGTCCTGGGCCATCTGCACGCGCCCGCCGATCTCCGGCAGCAGCATGATCTTCAGGTAGCGGTTCTCCAGGTAGACGGCGGTGTAGGTCTGGTCGACCTTTTCATCGCCGACCGCGTCGATCATCGGGTGGGGGTAGACCACGCCGCTGCTGCCCTGGTAGACACGCTTTTCCAGGAACATGGGATTTTTATTCGGTTTTCCAATGGGATAGGTGGGGATGGTGACTTGTTCGGTCCAGGCGTGTACTAGATTCTCCATTCGCACGTCTCTCTCTTCTCTAACCAAGCGCCAATAAGTAGGAAATCATTGTAGCATTAGAAGGAAAGCGGCAGAGGTCATGAAGAGGTCAAAGGCCGGACGAATAAAGGCAGAAGCGGACATGCTCGTTTTGTGTAGGGCCAACATCATCATTTTTGATGATCTGACGTCGCCTTGAGCGTATGCAAAGCGCCTCGAATGCAGATGCTTTTGGTTGGTATATAGATCAGTAGGCACCCGTTTGGAGACATGGGTAACACTCAAGTAGGGGAGGGTCTCAGACCCTCCCCTACACGCACCTGCCTATTGATGGGTGAGAGCATAAGAAGTTTACGCAAATTCAATAGAATAGAATGAAAAGTAAGGTTTCATTAGGACTAAAAAAACGTTAACTGGTAAATAGGCCAGTATCGGTTAAAATGAGGGGCGTTATGAAATTATCCCTTGGGGCGGATGAACGCCTGAATGTTGTCGATTCGATCATAAAGAAGCTGGAAGCTGAAGGACACACCGTCCATTTCTACGGCCCAACCGGAGACGAAAGCGTGCCCTGGCCGCAAGTCGCCCGGCAGGTAGCCGAAGATGTGGCCGCTGGCCGCGCCGCTGAAGGTATCCTGTTCTGCTGGACGGGCACCGGTGTGAGCATTGCTGCCAACAAGGTTCCCGGTATCCGGGCGGCCTTGTGTGCCGATGCCGAAACCGCACGCGGTGCGCGCCTGTGGAACAACGCCAATGTGTTATGCATGTCCATGCGGCTTACATCCGAGATCGTGGCCGGTGAGATCGTGGATAGCTGGTTCGCACACGCCTACGAACCCAACCCCAACGATGACGCCTGCCTGGCGCTGGTTGCTGAAATGGACCAGGCTCGCTAAAGATCGGTTCTACACGTTCAAGCGGAATCCACCCGAATTCATTGAGGAGGAAGGATGAGTGATTATAAAGTTTTAATTTGTGATGGTTTAGCGGAGAGCGGCAAAGATACGCTTGCCGCCGGGGCGCAGGTCGATGACCGCAGCGGGGTCTCTCCCGAGGAACTACTGGAGATCATCGGCGATTATGATGCCATGATCGTGCGCAGCCGCACCAAGGTCACCAAGCAGGTGCTGGACGCCGGGAAGAAGCTGAAAGTGGTTGGCCGGGCTGGAGTTGGCGTGGACAATATCGACCTGGCCGCTGCCGCAGCTCAGGGCGTGACCGTGGTCAATTCACCCGAGGCGACCACCATTGCCGTGGCCGAGCACACCCTGGCGCTGATGCTGAGCTTGATCCGGTACGTACCCAGGGCCGATGCCAGTATGAAAACCGGCATTTGGGCCAAGAAGGAACTGCGCGGTACCGAATTGTACGGCAAGCGCCTGGGTATCATTGGCGTCGGTCGGATTGGCTGCGCGGTCTCCGAACGAGCGCAGGCTTTCGGCATGGAAGTGATCGGTTATGATCCCCCGCTTTCAGACGAAGAAATTCGCAAGCGCTGTGTGATCCCGGTCAGTTTGCCGGAATTCTATGCCACGGCTGATTTCATCAGCCTGCACGTCCCGCTTACCCAGGATACGCGCGGCCTGCTCGACGGCCAGGCGTTTGCGATGATGAAGCGCGGCGTATATATCATCTGCACGGCGCGCGGCGGCGTGATCGACGAGACCGCCTTGCTCGCCCGCCTGGAATCCGGGCAGGTGGCGGGGGCTGCCCTGGATGTGTTTGCCAACGAACCGCCTGGCCTGACTGCCCTGGTCGCCCACCCGAATGTGATTGCCACCCCGCACGTTGGCGCCCAGACCGATGAGGCCCAGACGCGCGCCGGAGAGCATATCGCCGCCGAAATACTGGCTGCACTCAAGGGTGAACCTTTGCAGTGGAAAGTCGTATAAAATAAAGACAGTATTCGAATTCTCTCGTGAAACTAGACGAGGT
>JBNKDB010000517.1:0-3549 GCA_050288045.1 Anaerolineales bacterium
CGGCGTTCAGTTTCTCGATCTCGTCCAATACGAAAATAGCATCTGCCGTACGGGTTTCAATGAGTTGGTTGGACATTTCGTCGACTACAAAAATCTGCTCGAGCAGTGCCCGCTTTGATGCCATATCTGCCGCGTTTTCAAAATCTCGATAGAGTAGCTCTTCGAGTTCGGCGTTGGAGGCGAACGTCTCTGAGACGTAGTCCAGGTCGCCGGGGACGACTTCGCCGTCGGGATAGATGGATACGATGGTCTCATAAGTGTGTGCGATGCTGAACACGACATACCCACGGCTGGCCAGTTCCTCGAACAAGACTGTGTTTTCGGTATTCAGGCCGTAAAAAGAATGCGAGTAGACGATCACTGGATAGGCTGCGCTGGTGGTAGCGAGCGGTGCGCCCTGGTAGCTGTTCGTTTTGACCAAAGACAGGTGGGTATACCAGAACGTGCCGATGTCAGCATTGATGGAATAGGTTTCCCCGGTCACGCCTTCCGGGTCCCAATAGGTACTCACCGGCAGTTCCCCGCTATCTTCCGCCGGATACCAGGCCGTAACCAGCAGGCTGCGCACGTCATTGGGGTCCGGGGTGAAAATTTCTTGACGGTTGGGATCGGTCCATCTGAAGCTGGTCGTCCCGACTGTATACGGCCCAACCGGTTTTGGCAAGTCTACGACCGGCAGCAGCAAGGGGAAGAGCAGCGCCAGGATGAAGACCAGAAACGCGCTGGTATTGACGCTGATGCGGAAGAATTTGTTCTGGATTAAAAACGGCTGCTGTGAACGCCGACTGAGTTGGATGCTGCTGACCACAATCAGCAGCAGCGTGAAGATATAGATGGGCACCATCTGCCAGCGATAACCTTCCACAGCCAACTGGGTGGGGATCAAAACCCCGGCGGCAAACGGTAGATATTTAACGATTGTGTTTTGTCTGAATTTTGGAAATAAGCGTGCTATGAACGTGATGAAAACCAGACCAAATAGCAGACCCTCGAAGAACCGCATGGAAACACTCCTTGTGTAATGATGTTAAATGGTTAGACGAAAATACCCCGAAATAGTTTCGGGGTATTTTCGGTGCTGGAATGCAGTCCGTAGTGCTTTTGTTTCTTATCCTTCGTTAGCAAAGAGGCATGCCTCCCTGCTGGGTAAAGCTGTTTGTTGCGCTAATCGCTAGCCGCGATTAGGCAGGCTCTAAGAATTTGTCGAAGGTGGTCGTGCGTAACCGTTCGACCAGATCGGATTGGGCATCGCGCCATACCGATTGGATCGGGCAGTTTTCGATGGTGCAATCGTAGCCGTCATGCACACACTCATTGAGCATGATCGGACCGTCGATGGCTTCGACAACGTCCAGGAGGGTGATCTCTTCCGGCGGGAGCGCCAGGGTAACGCCACCCCGCGCGCCGCGCATCGTTTGCAGGATACCGGCAACCGATAATTGGGCGATAATTTTCGCCAGGAATGAGAGGGGGATATCGCGTTCTTCAGCGATCTGGCTGGTTGCGGCCTTTTCATCTGGGCCTAAAGAAGCCAGGTGTAGGACTGCTCGGACTGCGTAATCAGCTTGTCGTGTGATCTGCATAATGCACTCTCTCTTTTTGTGTTTTGATGTTCTTTTTCCGTTAAAGTAAACTATCAAAACAAGATAATAAAACTCTAAATATTCTCCCTATATTTTAGATGTCAATTCAGATAAATCAAGGGACGATTGTCCTGTTTACGAGGGGACGTTTTGCCTAGAGAGGGATTCGGTGTTATCATATGGCGCGCAATAATAAATCATAATTTGGAGAACATCCTTCCTGTCTTGGAGGGATTCCCAAAAAGCAGGTATGCCAGGGTGTAGATACCCAGGCTGGCGTTTATCGACCTGCATAAATTGAAAATTGGAGGCTAGTATAGCAATGAAGCAAATTTGTGTTGTTGGTGTCGGTTATGTCGGTTTGGTCACGGCGGCTTGTTTCAGTGACCTGGGAAACCGCGTAATTGCCCTGGACATCAGCGAAGAAAAGATCGAGGGGTTGAAAAACGGCGAAATGCCGATCTATGAACCGGGCTTGAAGGAACTGGTTGCCCGTAATGTAGCTGCCGGCCGCATCACATTTACCACTTCCTATGCCGAAGCGTTGGAAGGCAGCGAGTTTGCCTTCATTTGCGTGGGAACGCCCTCCGGTGTGGACGGCGAGGCCGACCTGAAATACGTTGAAGCCGCGGCTACCTCGATTGCCCAGATCATGACCGAACCCTTGATCGTGATCAACAAATCGACCGTGCCGGTTGGTACCGGGGACTGGGTGGCAGACATCGTCAAGCGTAACCAGAAGAAGGATATTGATTTTGCAGTGGTGTCTTGCCCTGAGTTCCTGCGCGAAGGCTCGGCGATTGCCGACTTCATGAATCCGCACCGCACCGTACTCGGTTCCCTGGATACCGAAGCAGCTGATAAGGTTGCTCAGTTGCACCTGCCGCTGCGCGCCCCGATCGTGATCACCGACCTGCGTACCGCCGAGATGATCAAGTACGCTTCCAACGCTTTCCTGGCGACCAAGATTTCGTTCATCAACGAGATCGCCAATATTTGCGAGGCCCTGGGTGCGGATGTCACCGAAGTGGCGGCCGGGATGGGCTTCGACCAGCGCATCGGCCACCCCTTCCTGAACGCCGGTTTGGGTTACGGAGGTTCATGCTTCCCGAAGGACGTGAAGGCGTTGGCTTACATGGCGGATGGCATGGGCACTGATCCCAAAATCCTGCATTCGGTGATGCAAACCAACGATGAGCGCCGCCCGATGGTGGTCGAGCGCCTGGCAGAGTTGGTCGGTGATTTCAAGGGGAAGACCATCGGCTTGCTTGGCCTGGCTTTCAAACCCAATACCGACGACATGCGTGATGCGCCCGCCATCGATATCGCCGAAGCGTTGTTGAAGGCAGGTGCGAACGTGCGGGGCTACGATCCGGTTTCCATGCTGGTGGCTGGACCGCTCATGCCAGGCGTGGAGATGATGCCCAATCCGTACAGCCTGGCTGAAGGTGCCGACGCGCTGATTGTGGTGACCGAATGGAACGAGTTCAAGCAGCTCGACCTGGAACGCGTCAAGCGCATCATGAATGCGCCGGTAGTTTTCGACGGCCGCAATATCTACGAGCCGGAAAAGATGCAGGAACAAGGCTTCACTTACCGTGGTGTGGGGCGTGGCTATGATGGCGATTCGACCCCGCCCACCAAGATCGGTATGCATGCCTGATCCTGTTAGCGTTACCCCGCCGGTCATCGACTACGAAGGCTCCGACTACCAGACCAGTTTCTGGGATGCCGGACAGCGCGCCTACGAGGATGGCGTTGAAGCGGTCGCCTTGCAGCGCCTGCTGCCTTCCGGCGGGAAACTTCTGCTCGAAATTGGCGCGGGGGCGGGGCGCAATACGCCCCGCTACCGCGGTTTCGAGCGCGTCGTGGTGATGGACTACTCGCGCACGCAGTTGCAGCAGGCCCAACAACGCCTGGGTAAGAGCGACCGCTATATCTACGTGGCTGCCAATGTCTACAGCCT
>JBNKDB010000518.1:0-5911 GCA_050288045.1 Anaerolineales bacterium
TTTCACCCTCGCGCTGGGCACGCACCGCGTAAACAACCTCATAGCCCTCACGCCACTTCCCAATCAACTCCAGGATCACTTCCGGCGGGTCTTGCAGGTCAGCATCGATGATGACCACAGCCTGGCCGCGGCTGTAATCCAGCCCGGCGGTCACCGCGATCTGGTGCCCGAAATTGCGGGCGAAGATCACCGGACGGATGCGGGCGTCCTCTTCCGTCATGGCGCGGATCTTATCCGTCGAGCCATCGGTCGAACCATCGTCAATCAAGACCAGTTCCCAGGGTTCGCCGGTCTGATCCATCACTTCGCTGACGCGCCGGTATAGTTCTGGAAGCGATTCGATCTCGTTCCAGATTGGGGCAATAATCGAAAAAGTGGGTGTTGCCATAACGTAAGTCCTCCGTACTATGCTGCAATCATGCCGATAATTTCAAATCAGCCCGAGTGTATCATAATACTTTGCGGACGGCATCCAGGTTTGGTGCTACGATCTGCGCTTCTCCGGCGGCCTGCATGGCAGCTTTGACGTCTTTCAAGCCGCTGCCGGTCACCAGTGCCAGCACCGGGTCATTTGGGCCGATCATACCTTCGTCGAGCGCCTTGAGTACCCCGGCATAAGCCGTAGAACCGGCCGGTTCGGCGAAGATGCCGACCTTGCCCAGCTTGGCGATGGCCGCGATGATCTCAGCATCGGGCACAACCACATATGCACCATCCGTCTGGGTAGCGGCGCGCAGAGCGCGCAGACCATCACGCGGCAAGTCGACGGAAATGCTGTCGGCCAGTGTAGTAGCCGAGACCGGTTCGATCTGCTCGGTTCCGGCCTGGTAAGCATTGGCAATCGCCGCCGAGCCTTCCGACTGCACACCAAAGATGCGCGGCATATGCTCCAGCCAACCCAGGGCCTGCAAATCTTTGAAGCCCTTGTGTAAGCCGGAGATGATGTTGCCATCACCCACCGAGACGAACACGCACAGCGGGCGGTCGAGCTTTTGGGCCAGCAGCACCTGCTCCCAGATTTCGAAGGCGGCGGTCTTCTTGCCCTCGGCGGTGAAGGGGTTATAGCCCGTGTTGCGGCAGTACCAGCCGAAAGCTTTGGTGGCCTCTATCGAGAGATCGAAGGCGTCGTCGTAAGTGCCATCCACCAGCAAGACGCGCGCCCCGAAGATCAGCAGTTGAGCGATCTTGGCGGGCGGAGCAGTCTTGGGGGCGAAGATGGTCGCCGATTGTCCGGTGGCGGCGGCCATTCCGGCCAGGGCGGCCCCGGCGTTGCCGGTCGAGGCGGTCACGATCACATCCGCGCCGATCTCACGGGCACGCACCACCAACAAGGCACTGGCGCGATCTTTGAAGGAGGCGCTAGGGTTGCCGCTCTCATCTTTGACCCAGAGCTGGTTCAGGCCGGTGGCCTGGCGCAAAGTCTCCGGGGCATACACTGGCGTCCAGCCTACGCTGTGTAGGGGGGTATATTCGAAACCGGGTTCACCGACCGGCAGCAGCGGCAGGTAGCGCCACATCGAGGTCTCTTTGGCGGCCTGGATGTCGGCCACACTCACGCTAGCCGCAATGGCATCGTAGTCCAACACCACGTCCAGGTTACCGCCATCCGCCGGACAGACGTATTCGACTTCATCCAGGGCATACGACTTACCACAAATGCTGCATTGATATCCAAGAACTTTGTTCATATTGTTTTCACTTCTATGTATAAAACGCACACCGGCGCGTTTGCTGACACGCCGGGCGCGTTCCAGTCAGGGTTACGGGTAAATCCAGGTGCCGGTCTCGCCCTTGAGGGCGCGCGGGATGTTGGGGGGATCGGTGATCAGGGCTTGCTTGCCGCCTGCTTCCAGGAATTTGATGATCGCCTGGACCTTGGGCAGCATACTGCCGGGGGCAAAGTGACCTTCTTCGATGTACTGCTTGGCTTCAGCCACCGTCATCTTATCCAGCAAAACCTCATCCGGGGTATTGAAGTTGATGGCAACTTTCTCAACCGCAGTAGAGATCAACAGCAGGTCGGCATTGATCGAATTCGCCAGCAAGCTGGAAGCAAAATCCTTATCGATCACTGCTTCGATACCGCGCAAGTCACCATCCGCTTTCTCGATCACCGGGATACCGCCGCCGCCAACGCCAACAACCACAAAACCAGCCGCGATCAGAGACTTGATAGCATCGACCTCAACGATTTCCTGCGGGATCGGTGACGGCACAACCTGCCGCCAGCCGCGCCCGGCATCCTCGACGAAGGTCTTGCCTTCCTGCATACGCTCCTTAGCGGTTTCCTCATCCAAGAAAGAGCCAATCGGCTTACTTGGTTTCTCGAAGGCGGGATCATCCGTATCCACTCGACATTGAGTAACTACGGTCACTGCTTCCTTGTCCATGCCGCGCTTCTTGAATTCATTGCGCAGCGCCTTCTGGAACATGTATCCGATCGCGCCCTGTGTATCTGCTCCACAGTAATCCAGGGGAACAGGATGCAGTTCGTGCAGGGAAAGTTCGGCACGCCGCAAAATGAAACCGACCTGCGGGCCGTTCCCGTGTGTGAGCACGACATCCCAACCCTGCTGGATCATATCGGCGATGTGCCCCATGGTTTCAGCAGCAGCATCGAACTGATCCGGGATGGTCTTTCTGGTCTTATCTTTGATCAGGGCGTTCCCGCCCACAGCAACAACGGCTACTTTTTTGGTCATAGCTCGGCACCTCTATTTCTAGTATGTTTTGTTACCAAGTGATTAGGCACTCAGGCACCCAGGGATCAAGTTAGAACAACGTTTGACGCCTGGGTGCCTGGTTACTCAGTGCTCGTTACTTTATTTCATCGTCAAAGCCATGACGGCTTTTTGAGCATGTAGGCGGTTCTCGGCCTGGTCAAAGACCACAGAGTGCGGGCCGTCGATCACCGAGTCGGCTACTTCGATCTTCCGGTCGGCGGGCAGTGGGTGCATGTAGATCACGTCATCTTTGCCCAATGCCATCTTGGCATCATCGGCAATCCAGTCCTGGTACTTATCCTGGATTTTCTTGCCTTCGTCCGGGTCCTGCGTGGTCAACAAGGGGCCCCAGGACTTGGCATAGATGATGTCAGCATCTTCACAGGCGGCGTCCATATCATCGACAACTTCAAAGCCGGTGTGATACTTGCGAGCCTGTTCCTGGGCCTGATCCATGATCTCCGGCATCAGCTTGAATTCCGGCGGGTGCGCCAGGGTAACGTCCAGGCCAAAGCGCGGCATCTGCAGGATCAACGATTGCGGCACAGAGATTGGCTTGAGGTACGAGGAAGCGTACGCCCAGGAGACCACCATTTTCTTGCCGCGCAGGTTGCGGCCTTTCTTCTCAATGATGGTCATAATGTCGGCCAGGCACTGGTGCGGGTGGTAGATTTCGCACTGCATGTTGAGCACCGGGACGCGCGAGGCTTCGGCTACCAGGTTGAGGTAGCGGTTGCCAATGCCCCAGTCCACGTGACGGATGGCGATACCGTCGAAGTAGCGCCCAAAGATCTCACCCATCTCGCGTTCGGTGTCACCGTGCGAGATTTGCGTGGTGCGGGACTCGACGAAAGCGGCGTGTCCACCCAACTGCGCCATCCCAGCTTCGAAGGAGCCGCGTGTGCGTGTGCTGGAGAAAAAGAACAGCATCGCCAATACTTTGTCACGCAGGTAGGCATGTGGTTCGCCCAAGGCGCGCTTCATTTTCAAGTCCCAGGCCACATCCAGGACGGTTTCCACTTCTTCCTTACTAAAATCCAGGTCGCCGATCAAGTCTCGGCCGCGAAGGTCAGTTTGCATTTCTAACTCCTTTAGTACAGTTTGATAGTTTCATAGTTTTTAGTTTGGTAGTTCAACGTTCAGTATGTTTACGCAAATAAGCGATCATGCCATTGATCAAACGCTTGACCTCAGTAGCTATATCGTAGGTACTTTGCAACTCACTTTGATTGATGTAATTACGATCACAAGCCAGGTAAAGCTGCGACTGCACTTCACTGGCCGAGCGCCGGGCGATCTTCAAAAAGCGAATGAACTCCGGATTTGAGCCAGCATCAAAACCTTCGGCAATATTATGCATGCTCGAACCAGCAGCCCGGCGAATCTGATTACGCAACTCGAAGTCCCTGGCAAAAGCGCCATTTCCAGTTAGGTCAAAAACTACGTTCACCAGTTCGCGCGCTTTTTGCCAGCTATGCAAGTCTTCAAAGCGATCGATCTTCGCCATGAGAACTACTCAACCACCAAACTATCCAACTACACAACTATTCAGTCGCGCCTAATACAAGCGCAATCAACGCCATGCGCATGACCACACCATTGAAGGCCTCTTGCCAGTAGCGCGACCAGCGGGTGATGTCGACATCGGCAGGAATTTCATCCATGCGCGGCAGCGAGTGCAGCAAGATGGCATCCGACTTAGCCTTGTTCGCCAACAGGTCACGCGTAATCTTGTAATTGGCAGGGGTCATGCCCACATCACCTTCACGCTCGTCGCGCGACTTGGTGTAATCGGGCTGCACAACCGGCTCGACCAGGATCACATCTGCATCGGCAATCGCCTGCTCGACGTGCTCGGCCTCTTTGTAATCCAGGCTGTACTTATCCAGGTCGGCTTTCATTTCATCGGTCAACGACATTTCCGGCGGGGAAACGAAGGTGATCGGGCAGTCGAACTGGGTCAGGCCATAGGCCAGGGAATGCATCGTGCGCATGCGCATATCACCGACCGCCAACCACTTCAAACCGTCAATGGTGCCCTTTTCCTGCAACACAGTGTACAGGTCGGTCAGGATCTGGGTGGGGTGTTCGCCCCAGCCGTCGCCACCATTAATGATCGGAATGCTGGCCCATTTGGCCGCTTCCGCCGGGGCACCCTGCTGGAAGTGGCGCATCACGATCACATCGCCGTAGAACTCCAACATCTTGACGGTGTCCTTGATCGACTCCTGATAGAAGTCACCGGCGCGCGTCATCTTGGCGTCAGCGAAGCCGGTCACTTGGCCACCCAGGCGGATCATGGCAGCTTCGTGTGCCAGACGAGTGCGGGTGCTGGGTTGGTAGAAAGCCGTCACCAGTGTCTTTTCCTTCAACAGATCAATGTTGCGACGCTCTCTGGCAATCACTTCCATTTCTTCTGCGATCTCAAACACGCAGAAGAACTCGTTGCGCTCAAAATCCTTGAGCGACAGAATGTCACGTCCTGCAAAACTACGCATCTTTCTAAACCTCCAAAATATAAAATAGAAATTGTTCGGATAGTGTCACTACTCAACCCGACGGATTACGTGAAAACGGAAATAGCCGGGCAAGAAATAACTAAAGGAATAATCTACCGGTCGCCCCTCGACCGTGAACAGCAAAGCCTCGAAAGCCAAGACGCCGTCCTTGCGCTGCACGCCCAATGAACGCGCAATCTCCTGGTCGGCCGGGATCACACGCAGCTCGGTGCGCGAGGTGCCCAACTGGGGATCGCCGCGCCGCAGCAGCAGGTCCAAGACCGAACCGGTGAACTCACGATCCAACTCTTTTTGTGAAATGAGATCATCAGGCAAGATGTCGACCAGGTAGGCAACCGGGCGATTCTCGGCCTCGATCACGCGCGAAATGCACACCACCTGGGCGTCTTCCGCGATCTGCAAAGCTTCAATCTCTTCAACGTGCGCCGCGCGCCGGGTGACGTTATAGACGCCCATTTTCACCGGCAAGCCAATGCGTTCGGCCAAAGACTCGATGCTTTCCAATACCTCCAAACCACTCTCGATGATGTGGCTGGGATGCACAACGAATGTCCCCACACCCTGGCGACGGTAGATCAGCCCCTGGGTCTCAAAGGTACGCATGGCCTCACGCAGCGTGGCCCGCGATACCCCCAGCCGGTTCGCCAGTTCCGGCTCGGAAGGCAGACG
>JBNKDB010000519.1:0-2192 GCA_050288045.1 Anaerolineales bacterium
CTCGCCGAATTGAAGGACATCCACAAAGGCGAGCGCTGCTTCATCATCGGCAACGGCCCCAGCCTGAAGAACACCGACACGTCGCTGCTCAAGGACGAATACACCTTTGGCATGAACCGCATCTACCTGGCTTTCCCGGATTGGGGGTTCCCGACCAGCTACTATGTCTCCGTTAACAGCCTGGTGATCGAGCAGTGCGCCGACGACATCCTCGAACTGCCGGTGCCCAAGTTCCTCTCCTGGCGCTCGCGCGGTTCTATCTCCCAGCCCACCGCCGATACCATCTTCCTGCATTCGACCTACACCGGGCGCAAGTTTGCCCCCGACGTACGCGGCCGCATCTGGGAAGGCGCTACCGTGACCTATGTCTCCATGCAGTTGGCCTTTCACATGGGCTTCAAGACCGTGATCCTGATTGGCGTCGATCACAGCTTCGCTGCTAAGGGCAAGCCCAACCAGACCGTGGTTTCCGAGGGCGATGACCTGTCGCATTTCGACGCCCGCTACTTTGGCAAGGGCTTCCGCTGGCAACTGCCCGACCTGGACGTATCCGAGCAGGCTTACATCATGGCCCGTGAAGGCTATAAAGCCGCTGGCCGCCAGATCATCGACGCCACCGTGGGCGGTAAATTGCAGGTCTTTCCCAAGGTGGATTATTCCACGTTATTCTGAGCGTTGGATCGCGCCAATTTTTTATTGATCAGATAATCGTCGAATGGATATTTGCAGCACATTCCTGATTTTATAGGGGCGCAGCATGCTGCGCCCCTACACGTCCGCTTTGCATAGGAATAGGCTTTTGAGTTACCCATTTACTTTATCAAGTTCAATGAAGCGGCACTTCTAAATCATGACCACACAAACTCTTCCCCGTGTCTCCATCATCACCCCCTCCTATAACCAGGCTGCTTACCTGGAAGCTACCCTGCAATCGGTGCTTTCGCAGGAATACGCCGACCTGGAATACATCGTTGTGGACGGCGGCTCGACCGACGGCAGTGTAGAGATCATCGAACGCTACGCCGACCGGTTGGCCTGGTGGGTTTCCGAACCCGACAAAGGGCAGGCCGACGCCATCAATAAGGGGCTGGGGCGCGCCACGGGCGAGATCGTCGCCTGGTTGAACTCGGATGACATCTACCGGCCGGATGCCATCCAACGGGCGGTGGAAACCATGCAGGCCAATCCCGACCTGGGGCTGGTCTACGCCGACGTAGATGCCATCGATACCGCCGGGAACGTGGTCAACACGATCACCTACCAGCCATACGACCTGGACGACCTGCTGGCTTTCCGCATCATCGGCCAGCCCTCGATCTTCATGCGCCGGACGGTCTTGGAGCAAGCGGGTCTACTGCAAGCCGATTTCCATTACCTGCTCGACCACCAACTCTGGATTCGCATGGCACGCCTGGCCGGGTTACAATATGTACCCGAGGTCTGGTCGGCAGCGCGCTACCACCCGGCAGCCAAGAATGTGGCCCAACCGGCCGCCTTCGGCCGGGAAGCCTACCGCATTCTGGAATGGGCCAAAACCCAACCCGACCTGGCGGCTCGTATCCAGGCCAACCCGCGCCGGATATATGGCGGGGCACACCGCCTGGCCGCCCGCTACCTGCTGGACGGCGGCGAACCGGGGCAGGCCCTGGCAACGTATTTCAAGGCGCTGGGCAACGACCCGGCCTATACCTTGCAGCATTGGCATCGCATGGTTTACGCCTTCGCCAGTATGTTCGGCCTGGGCGGGCTGCTGAAGAAATTCGCGAAGTGATGCTTGCCCGGTAATCTTAACAACTTAAAACCTTCACCGCAGAGGACGCAGAGGTTCGCTGAGAATAAAATACTTGGGTTGTTTACTGAAAGGGTCACAAGTTTCAATTGAGGCTGCTATCTTTAAAACCCACCTTCAACGAACTCTGCGCTTTGTAGATGATTGACTACGTGTAGGGGAGGGTCTGAGACCCTCCCCTACACAAGGGATGACAATTCAAATTAGCCACTTCACTAAAGTTGCGGGCAACGAAAATGTTTTACTCTGCGACTCTGTGGTAAAAAATTACGAAACTAATCCTGGTAAAGGAAACATGCGCAAACTCATTCACAAATTCTACAAAGTCCTGCAATTCCTGGTGTTGGCGCTCGAACGCCCGCAGCAGTTCTTCGCCATCTTCAAGCTGATGGTCGGTAATCGC